>NZ_JRMW01000015.1:0-69464 GCF_000758765.1 Anaerococcus lactolyticus S7-1-13 | reverse complement strand
TCAATGGCACTAAACTTAAATAAATTAGCTTCAAAAATTAAAAATAGGAACTTAGAAATCATAAAATACAAAGCTGCCTAAGAAAAAAATGTTAAAATGAGGAATTAAATAGCTTGATACAAATATCCAAGAAAAAAGTGATGAGCAGAATAGTTTTAACTATTCTGCAACATCACCTTTTGCATCTTCCAGGAGGGATTTTTTTTAAAATATATCAAACTTCTCAACGTGGAGGTCGCTTTCTAGGAAGGCTATGAATTCGTTTAGTTCTTCTGCGTCTTTTGGGTAGATTAGGAAGTTTAGTATGTATTTTTGGTCTTTGAATCTTAGGTTGTAGGCTTTTTTGATTAGGTGGTTTTGTTCTATATAGGTGTCGATTCTGCCTATGATGTTGGAGTTTCTTGATTCTATGATGGCTGTGTATTGGTCATGTCTTTTGAAGATTTCACCACTAAACATAAAGGTTTGAAATATTACTATAAATGCTGCTGCTACTATGCCTACGAAATACATACCCGCTCCAAATGCCATGCCTACTATTGATGTTGTCCACATTCCTGCTGCTGTTGTTAGGCCTGTGACGCCGTAGTTTTTTACAAAGATGACTCCTGCGCCGAGGAAGCCTACGCCTGATACTATTTGCGCAGCAACTCTTGCTGCGTCGTAGTTTTTTACATCGTAGAAACCGTATTTTGATATTATCATTGCTATACAAGCACCAAGGCAGACAATGGTGTGGGTTCTTACTCCTGCTGATTTGTTTTTGGTCTCTCTTTCTGATCCTATTATGAATCCTGCCAATACTGATAGGGCTATCCTTAATAAGAGATTTAGGTTGAAGCTATCTAATATATTCATAATTCCTCCTTAAATAAAAAACTAGAGAACAGGGGTGTACAAATAAGTACCTATTCTCTAGTCTCTAATTTATTTATTTTTATTCATTATATTATATTAGGATAAATATGTCAAAACATTTTCCTATGATTGACTTTAAATTTTATCTGTGTTAGTATCGATTTATAATTATGGATAGGTTATCTTATAAATAAACGGGAGGTATTATGGAGAATACTATTGATAAGTCAGTTTTTTTGTTGGATATGGATGGCACTATTTATTTGGGAAATGTGCTTATTGACGGAGCGAAGGAATTTTTAGATAAAATTATTTCTGAGGGTAAGAGATATATTTTTTTGACTAATAATGCATCAAAAGATAAGTCTACCTATGTGAAAAAACTTGAGGCTTTGGGGATAAGGGCTGGTAAGGATGATGTGTTTACGTCTGCTGATGCCAGTATTTCTTACCTTAGCAAGCTAGGCAAGAAGAGGCTATTTTTGGTGGGTAACACTTCTCTAAGAAACCAACTGCTGGATGCTGGTTTTGAGATTGTTGATGAGCGTAACCAAGATATAGACGCTGTTTTGGTCAGTTTTGATACAGAGCTTAATTATGAAAAACTTTGGATAGCCTGTGATTATCTCCAAGACGGATATGATTATTATGCCACTCATCCAGATTTTGTTTGCCCACTAGAAGGTGGTAGGATTATGCCGGATGCTGGCTCTATTATCGAACTTTTATTTGCTTGTGTTGGCAGGAGACCAATTGTTATAGGCAAGCCTGAGGATAAAATGATTGAGGCCTTGATAGGAGCCTATGCCTTTAAGAAAGACGATCTTATTATGGTAGGTGATAGGCTTTATACTGACATAGCTATGGGATATAAGTCAGGTATTAAGTCTGTTTTGGTCCTATCAGGAGAAACAAGTTTAGAAGATTATAAAAAGAGTGATGTTAAGGCTGATTATATTTTTTCTTCTGTTAAGGATATGGTGGAAAAAATTTAGGAAAAGGATTGTAAAAAGTTTTGACAATTGCTTGTATATATATTATAATTAAATAAACTGAATACAATAGAGATTAGAGAGAGAAAAGTATTAGGCTATAGGTCTGTACTTTTTTATTTCTAAAATTTTTTGTAAATTGGGAATAAACAAGGAGGGTTAATGTTAAATTTTGCTCATAGGGGCTTTAAGTCTAAGTATCCCGAGAACACTATGCTTGCATTTGTAAAAGCATATGAAGAAGGGGCCGATGGAATTGAGTTCGATGTCCATCTTACAAAAGATAATGAAATCGTAATCATGCATGATGAAAATACCCTTAGAACTACCGGTAAAGATGCATACATAAAAGATTTAACTTTTGCAGAGCTTAGACAATTAAATGCTGCCAAAGATTATGAGGGCGTAGTTGAAAAAGTACCTACTTTAAGGGAATATTTTGAATTTGTAAAAGACAAGAAAATTCTTACAAATATCGAACTTAAAAATAGTATTTTCAGATACGAGAATCTCGAAGAAAAAGTTTGCGAGCTTATCGATGAATTTGACTTAGAGGATTATATAATAATCTCATCATTCAACCATCAAAGTATATTGAAGGTGAAAGAACTTAAGCCAAATTTAAAATGTGCCTTATTAACAGAGTCTGTTTTGATTGAACCTTGGAACTATGTAGGAAAAAATAAGATAGAATATTTCCATCCAATGGTTCAAACTGTAACTATCGAGGATATCAAAAAATGCCAGGACAATAATGTTAAGGTAAACGTTTGGTTTGGCAAGGAAGATTTTGATTTCCAAGAGGCAAAGGACCTAGGTGTTGACGGACTTATAACTGATTATCCAGATCTAATTAAAAAACTAAAATAATTCAAGGAGATTATGATGAAAAAAAGAATTTTAGCAACAGCACTTTTACTAGCAAGCGTATTTGCATTTAGCGCATGTGGTGGCAAGGATAATAAAGAAGGCAAAGATGCCAAAGAAGAAACAAAAGTAGAAAGCAAAGAAGATAAAGATACAGCAAAAGATGAAAAGAAAGATGATTTTAAAATAGTTTTAAAACTATCTCACGTTTTCGCACCTGGTGAACAATTAACAATATCTACTGATAAAGCAGCAAAAGCTATTACAGAGAGAACAAATGGCGCTGTAGAGATTCAAACATATCCTCAAGGCCAATTACCAACTTATAAAGATGGACTTGAACAAGTAGCTAATGGAGCAGACTTCATATCAGTAGAAGATCCATCATATTTAGGTGACTACGTACCAGATTTCAAAGCCCTAGTTGGACCATTCCTTTATAAAGACATTGACCAATATACAAAAATGACTCAAACAGACCTAGTTAAGGGTATGATTCAAAAACTAGAAGATGAACACAAAATTAAGGTTCTTTCATTAAACTACACCTTTGGTTTTAGAAACCTAATGACAAATAAGGTAATAGAAAAACCTGAAGACTTAAAAGGAATGAAGATTAGAGTTCCAGGTTCTCAAATCTTTATAGATACAATCAACGCTATGGGAGCTACTGCTACACCAATGGCATTTTCAGAAACAATATCTGCTGTAGGACAAAAAGCAGTAGACGGTCTTGAAGGTACAGTTGATGCTATGGGAGCTAATGGTAGTGCTGAAGTTGTTAAAAACGTTGCCCTTACTAGACATTTCTTAGGTGTTTGTGGTATCTATATAAACAAAGATGTCTTTGATTCTATTCCAAAAGAATATCAAGACATTATAGTTGAAGAGTTTACTAAAAACGGTGAAGAGATGACAGAAAAGGTTAAAAACAACTACGAATCTCAAAAGAAAGCCCTTGAAGATGATCACGGCATTAAATTTAATGATGTTGATTATGAAGCCTTCCAAAAAGCTTGTATGCCAGTTTATGACAAGATGGAAGGAATATCTGATGGTATATTAGATAAATTATTAGCTGAAATTGAAAAAATGAAATAATAAATAGGCTTCGGCCTATTTATTATTTTAGGAGATTTTTATGGGAAAAAAATTACTTGATAACTTCGAAGAGATAATAGCTTCGTTGTTTCTAATGGGCACTACCGTCTTGGTAGTGGCAAATATTATTTCTAGATATTTTTTGAAGACGGGTATATTTTGGTCTGAAGAAGTTGCGACTGGATTTTTTGTTTGGTCAGTATTTATAGGTGCTGCAGCAGCTTTCAAAAAAGGCCAACATATAGGCATAGATATTATAGTTAGCAAATTAAGTGGCAGGAATAGAGCAATTGCCAATGTGTTAATAGATTTAGTAGTTTTGATTGTTATAGGCTTCATAACTGTGTTTAGCGTTCTTTATGTTAAAACATCTTATACTAAACCTACACCTGTTCTTGGAGTATCATCTGCATACATATCATCATCAATAATAGTGGGTTTTACCTTCATGCTAATAAGGGCTTTTATATTTTTATTTGATGATATAAAGAAATTAGGAGGTAAAAGTGATGAGTAGAGAATTCCTTTCTATTTTGCCTATAATTTTAGTTTTTGTACTTTATTTTTTGAATGTTCCAATAGTATTTTGCTTATTTGCATCAACCTTGTTCTACTTTTTTGTTATAGACAAGGGTACAAGTCCTGTTTTGGTTTTTCAAAAATTCATAACATCTACGCAGAATTTTTCGCTTTTGGCTATCCCCTTTTTCATAATGGCTGGCTCCATAATGAATTATTCGGGAATCAGTGAAAAGTTAATGGATTTTGCTGATGTACTTACAGGTCACCTAAAGGGAGGACTTGGCCATGTTAATGTAGTTCTATCCTTACTTATGGGCGGGGTTTCAGGATCAGCTAATGCTGATGCAGCTATGCAATCAAAGATGTTAGTGCCAGAGATGGTCAAAAAAGGATATTCTAATGCTTTTTCTTCAGCTATCACAGCTGCATCTTCTGCAGTAACCCCTGTTATTCCTCCAGGAATAAACCTAATTATATATGGTATCATCGCTTCAGTTAGCGTTAACAAAATGTTTATAGCTGGTTATATACCAGGACTTTTGATGGCAGGATCTATGATGGTAGTTGTTGCAATTATAGCCAACAAGAGAGACTACCAACCAACCAGAGAAAAAAGAGCGACAGCCTATGAAGTTTTGATCCAAGCCTTTAAATCATTTTGGGCACTCCTCTTTCCTTTTGGTATCATCGCTAGTATTAGAATCGGTATGGTAACTCCATCAGAAGCAGGTGCTGTAGCAATATTGTATTCAACAGTAGTTGGATTCTTTATCTACAAGAGATTAAAACCTAGCGATTTCATAAATATTTTTAAGGAAACAATTTATGGAACTGGTTCAGTTGTCTTAATAATAGTTGCAGCTAATGTATTCGGATATTACCTATCCTGGGAGCAAATACCACAAAAACTTACAACCCTCCTATTAGGAATAACAACAAATAAGTATATAATGCTTATGATTTGTAACATAATTTTGTTGGTATTGGGCATGTTTATAGAAGGTGGAGCAGCGATGGTTATTACAGCACCACTTCTAGTACCACTCGTAACCCAACTTGGTGTTGATCCTTTACACTTTGGTTTAGTAGTTATAGTTAACATAATGGTTGGTGGTATAACACCTCCATTCGGTTCTATGATGTTTACTGTGTGTGGCATCACAAGGTGTAGTATCGAGGAATTTATAAAAGAAGTTTGGCCATTTATTTTAGCCATCCTTGTTGTACTCATACTTATCACCTATGTTCCAGCTATAGTACTATTCTTACCGAACTTGATAGGATAAATAATTGTTTATTAAAAAGAATTTAGCAAGCTTTAGGCGAGCTAAATTCTTTTTTTGTATTAAAAAAGATGCTGTTTTTTTCAGCATCTTTAAATTATTAGAAAAGTTCCATATTTTCTTCGCCTTCGATGTGGTAGCCGGTGTGGGTTTTTACTGGGTCTACTGTGATTCTTGCGATGTTGAAGGCGTGGTCACCGATTCTTTCCATAGTTGATAGGATGTCGTTGTAGACGTAGGATGCCATGGTTGTCATGTCTAGGCCCTTCCTAAGTCTTCTATAGTGACTCTTTCTTAATTTTACTTCCATTAGGTCGAGGGCTGCCTCGTCTTCGCTTAGCTTGTTGTATTTGGCTACATCTTCTTCTTCGAAGACTTCTACTGCCATTGCTATGTTGTTTATGACGAGGTCGCAGATGTCGTTTAGGTCAGCTAGAGCCTCTTCCCCATAGCCTGTACCTGACTCGTATATTTCGTGGTAATAGTCTGCTAAATTTTCAGATAGGTCTGAAATTCTTTCGACGTTGATTTGTACTTGCAAGTAGGTTTGCATATCTCTTTCTATGTCTGGTGGAGATTGGCTTTGGGCAAGTGTTAGTAGGTAGGCTTGGATTTTGGTATCCATGTCGTTTACCATTGATTCTGCTTCCTTGGCTGTGTCATAATATTTTTTATCCTTGGTGTTTAGGTAGGATTTGGTTGCCTTGATATTTTCAAGGGCTACTACTGATTCTTGGATAATTGCTGTTTTTGTTTGTGATAGGGCTGCAGCTGGGAAGGTTGATATTAACTTATCATCTAGCTCTATGTTGCCAAGATCAGTTAGGATTGAATCCTTGCCTGGGATAATCTTTCTTAAGATTCTTGCGACTAGTTTTATGAATGGTAGGAAGAGTATCATTCCTACAAAGTTAAAGGTAAAGTGTCCTACTGCTATGGTCATGAGCTTGTTGGCTTCAATTGCTCCTGCAATAAATTCTACCAATTTTTGGTAAGGACCTAGGATTGCTAGGAATACAATGGATATTGATACGTTAAATAGGATGTGGAAGAGGGATGTTCTTTTTGCTGACAAGCTTCCTCCAAGACTTGCGAGGATGGCTGTAATACAAGTACCTATATTTGCACCGAACATTAGGGCAAGGGCTACGTTTAGCTTGATGGCTCCTGTTGCGAAAAGGGATTGGGTAATACCGATAAAGGCAGATGATGATTGGAGTAAAGCTGTGAGGACTGTACCTATTAGAACACCTAAGACTGGCTTTTGACCAACATTTGCTACTACTTCTTCAAAGCCTGGTATATTTTTTAGTTCTTCAAGGGATGCTCCCATCATTTCAAGACCGATAAATAATAGACCGAAACCTATAAAAATTTCACCTATGTATTTGTTTTTCCTTTTAGCAGAGAACATAAATACTAAAACACCAATTAGGGCGATAAAATATGAAAAATATCCAAGGTTAAAACCGATAAGGATTGATGTTACAGTTGTACCTATGTTGGCTCCGAGAGTGACTCCGATGGCCTGCTCTAGGCTCATGATACCTGCTCTTACAAAGCTGATGGCGATGACTGTGGTTGCTGATGAGGACTGGATAAGTCCTGTGATTACTATTCCTACGAGGACCCCTTTGATAGGGTTGGAAGTGTATTTTTCAACTAAACCTCGCATCTTTGGGCCTGCAAAATTTGTTAGGGCATCGCCCATTAGGCTGATACCAAACAAGAATATAGCGAGACCTCCAGCTATGAGGTTCCATTGTAGGGAAGATAGTGATGATAAATTCATAATTCCTCCAATAAATCTTCATTACTTCTAATATATCACATTTATTAAATAAATAAAATTAAATTTTGAAAATTTTGTGCAGGCAGTTATTTTTTAAAAAAATTACAAAAATAATTCGAAGTGGCTATAAGTCAAGCTTTTATGTTGACAAAACGCTAATTTCCACTATAATCTTTATGTTAATACCCACTAGTGAAAGTAGTGGACAATCACTAAAAGCATAAGGAGGATTTATGGCAAAGACAATAGCAGCTATCTCAACTCCAGCGGGCACTGGTGGGATTTCGATAGTGAGAATGACGGGAGATTTGACTCTCGATATTATAAATGAAATATTTAAGCCGATTAATAAGAGGCCGATTGATCCTGATAAAGATAACAGGTACCTACGTTATGGCCATATAGTTGATGATGACGGAGAAATTGTAGATGAGGTTATGGTTGCCTTTATGAAGGCACCTGCCACCTATACTAGGGAAGACGTATGTGAGATTAATTGTCATGGGTCTTTTGTAGCTGTCAGGGAAATTTTGAATTTACTTTTAGATAAGGGTGCTGACCTTGCTGAGCCGGGAGAATTTACAAAAAGAGCCTTCCTAAATGGAAGGATTGACCTTTCTCAAGCAGAAGCAGTCCTTGATATAATCAATTCGACCAATAAATTATCAGCCAGCCAAGGTATAAGTCAACTCCAAGGTTCGCTTACCAAAAAAATTAGAGAAATTAGGAATGATTTAAAAGAGGGGCTTGCCCGTCTGGAATATTCTATAAATTTTACAGAAGATGGCGAAGACCTACCTGTATCAGATATTACAGCCTACATTAAAACTGCTAAGGCAAAAATTGACGACCTTGCTAGCACATCAAATAAGGGAAAACTTGTAAAAGATGGGATTAATACCACAATCGTTGGCAAACCAAACGTGGGCAAGTCTTCACTTTTGAATGTGCTTTTAGATGAAAACAGGGCGATTGTCACTGATATACCGGGCACAACTAGGGATCTCATCACAGAGTATATTTCCCTGGGCGACTTTACTCTAAAGATTAACGATACAGCAGGAATCAGAGATACTGATGACTTAGTAGAAAAAATTGGTGTTGATAAATCAATCGAACTTATTGATGAGTCTGACCTCATCCTTGCGATTTTCGATATGTCTAGAGATTTTGATGAGGAAGATAAAAAAATCCTTGACCTAATTAGGGGTAAAAATGCCCTTATAATTTTGAACAAGGCAGACCTAGAAGGAAAATTTGACGAGAAAATCTTTGATGTCAACCTTCCTATTATCAAAACTTCCATGGTTGATCAGCTGGGCATTAGAAAACTTGAGGATACAATCAGGGATATTTTTGATACCAAGGAAATAAAGAGGGAATCGGTTTTAATTACAAATACCAGACACGAAAGACTTTTAAAGTCAGCAAAGGAAAAGATAGACCAATCTTTAAATGATATGGAGGCTGGCATTCCTATAGATGCCTGCGAGGTTGATTTGTCATCTGCCTACGAAGATTTGGGCCTAATTATAGGTGAGAGTGTTTCTGGAGAAATTATGGATAAAGTATTTAAGGAGTTTTGCGTTGGAAAATAAATATCAAGCAGGAAGCTACGATGTAGTTGTTGTTGGTGCAGGTCATGCTGGTTGCGAAGCAGGTCTTGCAGCTGCAAGGTTAGGAATGAAGACCTTAGTTTTAACTACATCTATGGAGTCAATCGCGGACATGCCTTGCAATCCCAACATTGGAGGCACAGGCAAGGGTCACATAGTTAGGGAAATAGATGCTCTTGGTGGGGAAATGGCGATCAATATCGACAAGACCTTCATCCAATCAAGAATGCTTAACACATCAAAAGGCCCAGCTGTCCATTCCCTTAGAGTGCAGGCTGACAAGAGAAAGTACCACGATGAAATGAAAAAAGTTTTAGAAGATAATCTTGATCTTTTTGAACAAGAAGTGGACAAAATAAATTACCAGGATGGAAAAATTGTTTCATGTGAAACAGTCCAAGGAGCAATCTATGAAACCAAGGCTATCATAATTTGCACTGGCACCTACCTAAATGGAAAAATCCTAATCGGTGATTACGAAAAGGTAAGTGGTCCTCATGGCCTTTCTGCAGCAACTTTTCTTACAGACAGCCTTAGAGAAATGGACTTTAATATTCGTAGGTTTAAGACAGGCACACCTGCCAGAGTTCACAGGGATTCAATAAATTATGAAAAAACAACCGTTCAAGAAGGCGATAAGGAAGTAATTCCATTTTCATTTCTAAATGAAGGCAAGGATTATTCTGACAGGCACCAAGAGGATTGTTTCCTAACCTACACAACAGAAGAAACCAAACAAATCATCATGGATAACTTAGATAGGTCTCCAATTTATGGGGGCAAGATTAAGGGAATTGGTCCAAGGTATTGCCCATCTATCGAAGATAAGATGGTGAGATTTCCTGACAGAGATATCCACCAAGTCTTTATCGAACCAGAAGGCTTATCAACAAAGGAAATGTATGTCCAAGGCGTGTCATCTTCCCTACCTCAAGAAGTCCAGATGGAATTTTATAAGACCATAATCGGCCTTGAAGATGTAAAAATAATGAGACCTGCCTATGCTATCGAGTATGACATGATTGATACCAGAGAATTAAAAAGAACACTAGAAAGCAAAGCCTACTCTGGTTTATACTTTGCAGGACAGATTAACGGGTCATCTGGTTATGAAGAAGCTGCTGGCCAAGGTCTTATAGCAGGTATAAATGCAGCCCTAAAAATCAAGGGCGAGGAAGAATTCATCCTAGATAGGTCTGATGCCTATATAGGAGTTTTGATTGATGACCTCGTTACAGAAGGAACAAATGAACCATACAGGATGATGACATCAAGATGTGAATATAGACTAACTATGCGTCAGGACAACGCTGACGAAAGACTTTCAAAAAAAGGTCACGATATTGGACTTGTTACAGATGAGCGTTATCAAAAAATGCTAGATAAGCGTGAGAAAATTACAAGCGAAATAGAAAGACTTAAGAATATCATGCTTACACCAAAGGATGAAACCAACAAGGCCCTAGAAGAGCTTGGGTCAACTCCACTAAACAATGGACTAACCCTTTATGAATTGATAAAAAGGCCAGAAATCACATACCAAAACTCAGTGATTTTTGACCCGGAAAGATCAGACCTTCCTTCTTATATAAGCTTGAGCGTCCAAACAGAAATAAAATACGAGGGCTATATCAAAAAGCAACTTAAGGACATAGAGAAATTCAAAAAGCTTGAGAGTAAAAAGCTAAGTCATGATATTGATTATGCAAAAATTCCTGGCCTCAAAAAAGAATCAGCAGAAAAACTAAATGAAATCAAACCTGATTCCATTGGTCAAGCTTCAAGGATTTCCGGAGTAAGCCCTGCGGATATAAATGTGCTTTTAATTAGGCTAAAGACTGGAGAACTTTATGGATAAATATAAAGTTTATACTGATTATCTCTTGGAAGTAAACTCCCATACCAACCTCACCACAATAACAGACCCGGCAGAAATTGACTTAAAACACTTTAAGGACTCCCTTACAGTTTTGGATTATATAAAAGAAGGCGATAAGGTTTTGGACCTGGGTGCTGGTGCTGGTTTTCCAGGCATTCCACTAAGAATTGAAAAAGATTTTGATTTAACTTTGATAGATTCAGTTAATAAAAAAGTTAATTTCATGAATGAAGTCATAGAAAAATTAGGACTTACCAATGCCAGAGCCATCCACACCAGGGCAGAAGATTTTGCAAAAGATCATAGAGAAGGCTTTGATGTAGTAGTATCACGAGCTGTAGCAAATATGGCAACTCTTTCAGAGCTCTGCCTGCCTCTTGTTAAGGTCGGAGGTCTTTTTATAGCTCTAAAGGGACCAAAGGCTGATGAAGAAGTAAAGGAAGCTTCAAATGCACTTGAAATTTTGGGTGGTGAAGTAATTGAGAAAAACCACTTTGACCTCGCAGGTAATGAGAGGTGCAATGTTGTTGTAAAAAAAGTTAGGTCTTGTAAAGAGACTTATCCAAGGGGACAAAATCTCCCAAAGAGAAAGCCCCTATAGTGTTTCATATGAAACAAAGGAGATTTTATGGAAAAATTTAAGAAAAGTATTAAAACTATCTTTATTATGATTAGCTTTCTCCTTGTAAATGTTATTATAGACGTCATTACAGGAGCGAGTATACCAGGTATTATAGCTCAGATTAAAGATGGGGATTTATTAAAAGCGTCTAGCTATGTTATCTATGGAGTTCTCTTTGGTCAACTTGTAAAACTTACAATCTTATACTTTTATATAAGTAAACGTGACAAAACTTTTAGGACTAAGTATGACAGGAGATATATAACAGATGAAAAAATCACGGCTCCTCTTACCCTTGTAGGCATTGGCCTTGGTACAATAGGTTTTGGACAACTGTTTACTAACTTAATTATCAAGGCATTTGCTGGTACAGAAATATTAAAAAGTTCCATGGACCTCTTACAAAATGTCTTTAACGCAAAGGGACTTGTTGACGGAATTGCTATACTTATAGTAACAGTAATAGGAGCTCCTTTAGTCGAGGAATTACTTTTCAGGGGAGTTTTATTTGAGGAATTAAGAAAAGAGATTTCGTTAAAAGTCACTATATTTTTAACAGCTTTAGTTTTTGGGATATACCACTTTAATATCTTACAAAGCTCTAACGCTTTCTTCTTAGGTCTTGTCCTAGCTTATGTATATTACAAAACTAGATCTATTAAAGCTTCTATAATAGTTCACGCTACTAACAATATGATTGCCATGATTCCATTTTTGGATCAGGGTTTGAGTCCTATCGGAATTTGTATCTACACAGTATTTCTAATAATTGGAATATATTCACTAATAACACTTAGGCAAAAAGCCTAGGTGTTTTTTTGTTTCACAAAATTAGATTTTACCAACATTGGGAGTAAAATATAGGTATAAAAGTTTCGTGTGAAACATTAAGGTGGATTTATGAAAGCTATAATTTATTCGGTAGGAACAGAAATCCTACTAGGTTCAATTTTGGATACAAATTCTAAATTTATTGCAGAAAGGCTACAAGACCTTGGCATAAATTTATATAAGATGGTGACTGTTGGAGACAATCCAGAAAGACTTTACCAAGCACTCAAGGAAGCTAATGGAAAGTATGATTATGTATTTGTAAGTGGAGGGCTTGGGCCAACAGAAGATGACCTAACAAAGGAAACTGCAGTAAGAGTGCTGGGATTAGAGGATGAAATGGTCCTAGATGATGACTCTTATGAAGAATTAAAAAAATATTTCAACGACGAAAAGAAAGCGATGACTGTCAACAAAAAGCAGGCGATCTTTCCTAAGTCAGCTACTATTTTAAAAAATAACCAAGGCACTGCCCCTGGTTGCATAATTGGAGATAAGACAAAATATATTTTGATGCCAGGGCCACCAAATGAAATGTGTCATATGTTTGACGAAGAGGTGGTGCCAAGAATCCATACCGACCTTATGATAAAATCAGTTAATTGTAAGATTGCGCTCTTGTGCGAGTGGGAAATATCAAAAAGGATCGACATATCTGGCTCAGACCCAACCATTAGTCCCTATGCAAAAACAACTGGCGTTGAGTTGAGGGTAACTGCAAGTTCAACTAATAAAGACCACTTGGAAGCTTCGCTTAAAAAGGGCGTTGACTTAGTGAAAAATACTTTTGGTCCCCTATTATTAACTACAGAAGATAAATCTCGTGAAGAAGTTTTAATAGATGAACTAAGAGCGAAAGGCGAGTTTGTTTCGGCTGCAGAATCTATAACAGGAGGCTTGGTTGCTTCTTCTATAGTAGATATTCCAGGCGCGAGCGATGTTTTAAAAGAATCTTACATCACCTATGCGAACGAAATAAAACATAAGTTGCTAAATGTTTCATATGAAACAATTGAAAAGTATGACGTAGTTAGTCCGGAAGTTGCAGGAGAAATGCTTGATGGACTACATAAGGCTACGGGCTCTGACTTGTGTCTAGCAACAACAGGCTACGCTCATTTGGGAGTTGCTTATGCTGGCGTCCTATATAAAGGAAAGAAATATATTAGAAAAGTTAAAGCCAAGGGTGACCGAAACAAGGTAAGAAGAGTTGTGAAAAATAAACTGATAGATATGAGTATTTTGATTGTGAGAGGTGAATATGAAGACTATATCGGTATTTAATCAAAAGGGAGGGGTAGGCAAGACTACTACGGTTGTGAACTTGGCTGTAGCTCTCTCCTACTTAGACAAAAAAGTTTTAGTAATTGATATGGATCCCCAAGCTAACGCTACAACAGGACTAGGTATTGATAAAAACAAAGTTGATACTTCTATTTACGACCTCTTCTATATTATGGCTGAAGAAGTTCAAAATAAAGAAGCCAACCATGATGAAGAAATAAGTAAAGAAACTAAGGAAGAGGACAAAGAGGTTGCTGATGAAGGAAAGAAAGCTAGGTTTATTGATCTAACTGGCAAAAAGGATTCAGAAGCAAAAATCGAAGAAAAAACCGAAGAAAAAATTAAAGAAAATGATAGGGGGGGACTTGCTCAATACATTATAAGAAGTAAGTCCGGTGTAGACTTAATCCCTTCTGAAAACTCCTTGTCAGGTCTAGAAGTTGAGCTAGTTGACCTTGATCCCCTAGAAAGAACTCAAAAACTTAAAGAAATAGTTGAAGAAATAAAAGCACCTTATGATTTTATCCTTATAGATTGTCCACCATCCTTGGGACTCTTATCTATAAATGCTCTTGTAGCGAGCGATTCAATTATTATCCCAATCCAAACAGAATACTACGCTCTAGAAGGTGTTAGCGAATTAATGAATACCTTCGAACTTGTAAAGGAAAGTTTGAATAAGGACCTCTATGTAGAAGGCGTTTTGCTTTCAATGTTTGACAAAAGGACAAAGCTTGCTTATGAGGTAGTTGAAGAGGTCAAAAAGTTCTTTAAGGATAAGGTGTTTATGACTATGATTCCTAGAAATGTTAGACTTGCAGAGGCTCCATCACATGGAGAATCAGCGATAGAATATGATACAAAAAGCCAAGGGGCTATGGCCTATATTAGCCTTGCATCAGAATTAATAAAATAGGAGGGGATATGACCAACAGAAGATCTTTAGGGAGGGGTTTAAGTTCCCTAATACCGGATATAAAGGAAGAAAGAAAAGACTCTATTCGTGGATTTGATGAAGTAGATTTTTCAAAAGTGGCAAGCCTTCCTATAGAAAAAGTAAAACCAAGGCCAGGGCAACCAAGAAAAGATTTTGATTCAAAGGCTCTTGAAGACCTAGCCCATTCTATAAAAGAATACGGCCTCTTAAACCCTATTACAGTTACAAAGAATGGTGATTACTACGAAATCCTTGCAGGTGAAAGAAGGTATAGGGCGACTCTTCTAAATCAGGCTGATACAATTGATGCGATTGTAAAAACCTATGAGCAAAAAGATATTGAAGTCCTATCCTTAATTGAAAATGTCCAGAGAGAAGACCTATCTGCCATAGAAGAAGCGACAGCTTATAAAAAGCTAATTGATTCTTATGGCTTAACCCAGGAGGAAATAGCTAAGAAAATGGGTAAGTCACGCTCTTATATAGCAAACACCATTAGGCTATTAAAATTAAATGAGGAAGAAAAAGCAGCCCTAAGGGACGGGTCTATATCACCATCACAAGCTAGAAGCCTCTTGTCTCTTGATGATGGAGAAAAAAGGGATAAGGCCCTTGATGATTATATAAATAAAAAAGTTGTAGTTCGAGATGTTGAGAAAATTTCGAGGGAAGATAAAAACCCACCTCGCAAAAATTTTATAGACCTAACAGGCAAGTCCGATAATAAGCCAAAAGAAGAAAAAATTCCAAACCTTGACAGTCTTTTATTTGATGATTTTGAAGAAAAATTCATGGATAAACTAGCAACCAAGGTTGCCATAGAAAAAACCAAGGATGCCTATAAAGTGGTTATAGATTGTTATTCTATAGAAGATATAGAAAAAATTTACGACAGGATTTCTTATGAAGATTAATGACCTAAGGGTGGGAGAACTCATAGAAGAAACGCGAAAGGTCCATGCCAAACCAGGTGGGGGCGCTATTGTAATTCTGACAGCAAATCTTGCAGTAAACTTAGGTCTTATGATGGATAAAAATAATTGGGGAGACTTTGAGGAAAAGGCGAAGGAAAATCGCAAGGTCATGGAAGAAATCTCGGATTTGTTGACTAAGTGTGCTGACGATGATATCTACTATGCAAATCTTTTGATAGACCAATATAAAACGAAGGCACCAATAGATGAGAAGTTTTATGTAGATGCGTCAAAACCCCAGATAAGGTTAAATACTCTTGCCCTTAAGGCTTTGGAAGTATTAAGTTTTTTTCTAAAGTACGGCAAGGCATCAACCTTAGCTGACGGAGAGATAGCTAATGAGTTAATTTACAACTCAATAAAATCATCTGAGCCTACCCTAAAGGCAAATTTAAATGAAACAAACTATAAGTATAATATAGGGGAAGTTTTAGATGAAGCTTATAGATTATATCAAAATAATAGGAATATTATAGAAAGAAGGAAAGCTTGACTGGAATATATGTAGGATTGGGCTTGTTGGCCCTCATAGTAATCTTGCAATTTGCGATGTTAAAAAGTCTTCAAGACAGAACACGTAGGCAAAAGCAAAGATATGACCATTTACTAAGGGGCAATGACCCAGATGTAAATATTGAAGAATTGTTAAACAACTTAAATGATCAGATAGAATCCTCCCACAAGGAGCTAAGAAATATAAACAAAACTGCAGCAGATGCTAAGGATACAACCATGGGAGCTGTGTCAAATATGGCTGTTGTTCATTTTGATGCCTTTGAAGGCCAGAGCCGTGAACTATCCTTTGCTCTTTGTATGCTAGATAATTTCCATAACGGAATTATCCTTACAAGTCTATACGGAGATGACGGAGCAAATGTTTACCTCAAAGAGATTGTAAATGGGGCATGCAAGGGTGAATTATCTGAAGCAGAGACCAAGGCTCTTAATAAAGCAAAAAGATAAAAATTTGCAAATAAAGCTAGCTTTAATTGAGATTTACAATATAATAAAAGTAGTTAAAAAACAAGGAGGATTTAATGGCAAGAATTGGAATTCTAGAAGAAGCTATTAACATAATAAAAGGAAAAAACCTTACCATAGTCTTACCAGAAGGTAATGACCCTAGAGTATTAGAGGCAGCTATTAGGCACCAAGAAGAGGGACTTATTAAGCCACTTGTCTTAGGGGACCAAGGTGAAATCCAAAAAACAGCAAATAAATTAGGAAAAAGTATTTCTGCAATTAAAATTTTAAATCCAGAAACTTTTGAACACTTTGAAGAAATGGTTGATGCCTTTGCAGAAATTAGAAAAGGCAAAATCGACAGGGACGAAGCAGAATTTATCCTAAAGAGAGACCTAAACTACTTTGGCGTTATGCTAGTAAAACTTGGTTATGCAGACGGACTTGTTTCTGGTGCTATCCATACAACAGCAGATACAATTAGACCTGCCCTACAAATCATAAGAACAATTCCAGGTAGAAAGAGAGTATCTGGTGTTATGGTAATGTTAGGACCAAACGGTGAACAATTAGTATTTGCAGATACAGCAGTAAATATCACCTTAGAAGCAGATGAGCTTGCAGAAGTAGCAGTAGAAACAGCTCATACAGCAAAAACATTTGGTCTTGACCCATATGTAGCTATGCTATCATTTTCAACACATGGCTCTGCTCACCACGACCTTGCAACTAAGGTAGCCAGGGCAACAGCTATTGCTAAGGATATAAATCCAGATATGAAAATAGTTGGTGAAATCCAATTCGACGCAGCCATTGATCCAGAAACAGCAAAAAATAAAGCTCCTGAATCTGATGTAGCTGGCAAGTGCAATGTATTTATCTTCCCAGACCTACAAGCAGGTAACATCGGCTATAAGATAGCTCAAAGACTTGGTGGTTACAAGGCCCTAGGACCAATACTCCAAGGATTAAATGCACCAGTTAACGACCTTTCAAGAGGTTGTTCAGCTCAAGATGTGTATGAAATAGCTATCATCACAGCCATGCAAGCAGCAGAAAGAGCTAGAGAAGCGGCTGAAGCAGCTAATAAATAAGTAAATATTTAAGGGCAATCATTTTGGTTGCTCTTTTTTTATGAAATTTTTTAAGGAAGAAGGTGAGCGTTATTTTTTAGACGAAATAAAAAATACGTCCAAGTCCGTAATACCCATTGCGATTTTAGTAGTAATTTTAAATTTTTTTGTAGGGGTTGAAAATGGACTCCTAGTCAATTTCTTTTTAGGATGTGTCGGGGTAATCGTGGGGCTTGGAGTTTTTCTCACAGGTGTAGAAATCTCTGTATCTGAAATCGGATCTATGATGGGAGAATTTCTTGGAAGGTTTGATAAGCTAATAAAGGTAATTGTTTTTGGAGTTTTTATCGGTTTTACAATTTCAATCGCAGAGCCAGACCTTTTAATACTTGCAGGTGAGGTAACATCTGCCATAGGTATCCCTGCCCAGGTTATTGTAATGATTATTTCCCTTGGAGTTGGAATTATGATTTCTGCTGGACTTTTTAGGATTTTTAAGGATATAAGCCTTTCTACTATGATGTGTGTGATTTATGGATTGGTATTTATTCTTATGATTTTTACAGAAGAAATGGGCCACGCCATAGCCTTCGATGCCTCAGGGGCTACTACAGGAGCTATGACTACTCCTTTTATAATAGCTTTGGGGCTTGGGGTTGCAAACCTTAAGGGAGAAAAGAGCGAAGATGATTCCTTTGGCTTAGTAGGGCTTGCCTCAACAGGACCAATACTCGCAGGTTTATTGATGAGCCTATTTAAGGGTGGAGGCGGAGAAATTGTGGCAGAAGAAGTAGCCCATACCCCACTTATGTCAGGATTTATTAACTCAACCTTTGCCATAGTGCCAATTGCCCTTGTATTTTATATAATGAATCATCTTTATTTCAATACAGAAAAAGATGAGTTAAAGTCAATTACTCTGGGTCTTATCTATACCTATATCGGCCTAATTATTTTCCTAACTAGCGTTGAAGGTGGATTTATGGAACTCGCTAGAGTTATGGGCGAAGGTCTAGCTGATAGTAAATTTTTGCCACTGATTGGCTTTGTCCTTGGACTTCTTGTTGTCTTGGCAGAACCAGCTGTGGCTGTTTTGTCTGAACAGGTAGAAGACGTGACCGGTGGCTCAATTCCAAGGAAAAATATCCTAACCGCCCTTTCAATAGGAGTCGCCTTTGCAGTAATGCTTGCGATTTTCAGGATAAGGATAGAAGGTTTTGCTCTTTGGATGCTAATTGTGCCAGGATTTTTGATTTCCCTTATCCTTTCTAGGAGGGTTGATCAAATTTTTGTGGGCATTGCCTTTGACTCAGGTGGAGTTGCATCAGGGCCTATGACTGCGACTTTTATTCTAGCTTTCTGCCAGGGCGTTGCTGGAAATATTGCCGATGGTTTTGGAGTAATATCCTTTGTAGCCATGATGCCAGTTTTAACCATTATGATAATGGGCAATTTGTATAAGGGGGCAAGATAATGCAATTATTAAGAATAATCCTACCTAGGGGTAAGGGCTCTAAGTTTATGAAAATCCTCAAAGACGACGGGGCAACAGCTATTGGTTGTTTTTATGGAGAAGGCTCGGCGCCAAGTGAAATTCTAAATGCCCTTGCTATAGATAAGACAAAAAAAGAAATAGTTACAGCTCTTATTGAAGAAGAATCTGTAAAGAAGATAATAGAAGAAATTTCTGAAAAACTAGCAGCAGTTAATTCGGCTGTGGCTTTTTCAACATCATTAGAGGGAGAAAATAAAATGGAATATGTTTGTTTGTATGTAATTGTCGACAGACACCAAGGCCAAAAAGCCATCCACATTGCCCAAGACCATGGTGCTAGGGGTGCAACAGTTATCCACGGCAGGGGGTCAGGAGAGGCAGTTAAAAGCAAGTTATTTTTGTCAATGAATATAGAACCAGAAAAAGATTTGGTAATTATGCTTGTAAAAAAAGACCTAGCCGAAAAAATTCGCCAAGAAATTTATGATCAGATGGATTTAGCAAGCCAAGGAAAGGGTATAATATATTCACTACCAGTTAATCATGTAGCTGGTCTAGTAGAACAAAGCGACAATTAAAAAATTAAGGAGCATATATGCAAAAATTAGATACATTTGAATTTAGAGAAAAGGTAGAAAACGGAACAGGACTCTCTCTAGTAGATTTTTCTGCAACTTGGTGTGGGCCATGCAAGATGCAAGCGCCAATCCTAGACCAATTAGCAGGCGAAGTTGACTATAACATTTATACAGTAGATGTGGATGAGTCAAACGAGATTGCAGCCCAATATAATATAAATGCAGTGCCATCTCTCCTAATATTTAAAGATGGAGTTTTAAAAGGAAACCTAATAGGCTTCCATCCTAAGGAAGCTCTTGTAGAGGAAATGGCAAAATATCTCTAATGACCTATGATATTGCAATAATCGGCGCAGGTCCCGCAGGACTTAGCGCCGCTTTAAATTCTAAAATAAGAAATAAGTCGGTAATAATTTTTGGAAAAGATTCCGAAAAACTTGTTAAAACTAAGAAAATCGCTAATTATTTGGGTTTTAAAGATATTACAGGCTCTGACCTGAATGAAAATTTCAAAAATTCCATAGAAGGTTTTGAAATTAAAAGGGATAGCAGAAAGGTCAAAACTATTTATGCCATGGGAGATTTTTTCGCTATAGAAATCGAAAATGAAAGCGAAATGCTAGAAGCAAGGTCTGTGATAATGGCAACAGGCATAGAACTAAAAAAAGACTTGCTTAATGAAGATAAGTTTTTTGCTAAGGGAGTAAATTATTGCGCAACTTGCGATGCTGCCCTCTATAGGGGAAAGAAGGTCGTAGTTATAGGATATAATGACGAAGCAGTAGGTGAAGCAAACTTCACTTCAGAGATTGTGGGAAGTTTGGTATTTGTAAACATGACAGGCAAGGAAGTTTCCCTAAATTCAGGTATAGAAGTGATTGAGGGAGAAATTCCTATTGGCTTTGATGGTGAAAAAAGAGCCGAGAAACTAATTTTTAAATCTGGCAAAGAGATAATAGCTGATGGTTTTTTTATAGAAAAAGATTCGTCCAAGCCAGAAAGATTGGTGCCAGGTATAAAAATGGAAGGAAACCACATTCAAGTAGCAAGGGACTTATCAACATCAATCAAGGGACTTTTTGCGGCTGGAGATATCACAGGCAAGCCATATCAGATAATGAAAGCTGTTGGCGAAGGCCAGGTCGCAGCTTTGAGTGCAGCTAGTTACCTATCTAAAAACAATTGATAAAAATATAATATGTGTAAAATATAGCTATTTATATTGAAATTAAATTTAAGATATGTAAAATAATATAGTAAATAGGAGGTGGCTATGCCAGATAAACACATAAACTTTTTTGAATTTAACAATACTATTTTCTCTATGATTAGAGAAATATCACACAAAATAGATTTGTTACTTCAGGACACAGCCAATAAATTAGACCTTACACCTTTACAGTTAAAGATAATAATAGCCCTGTATTCATCCGATGAAGACGTATCTATAGGCAATCTTGGTAAGGCCATAGGAGTAACAGGTGGAAATATATCTAACATCTGCAAGAAGCTTGAGAAAAAAGGCTTTGTGGATAGGATAAGAAGCGAAGAAGACGAAAGAGTGGTTAATGTCAGGTTGACCAAGACTGGTATTACAGCAAGCAAGGACTTGGGAGAATATTTCAATAAGATAAGGAAAGAATTCCCAGACGATGCTGTAGAGGTAAATTTAGAAACCATAGTAGAAGAATTAAAAGAACTTGACTTATTACTTGATAAGTATATATCAAGGAGACTTATATGAATCAAAAACCAAGAAAAAATAGGCCCTTACTCTATTATTGGGTAGGTGCTATAATAATTTATTTCATATTTTCATATGTATTCAGCCCTATTTCAAGCCAAGATGGCGCCAAGGAAGTGTCCTATAGCCAATTTGTAGAGATGATTGACAATGATCAGGTTACTGAAGTTAGCAAGGATAACTTAAAATACACTTTCAAGGCCAAGGTTGAGGGAGTTGAAAAGACTTACCAAACTGGTCTTTGGGAAGATACAGACCTTACAGAAAGGCTGCTTGCGGCTCAAAAGCGCAACGATAAATTGAGATTTGGTAAGGAAATAGAAACAAAAATGAATCCATACTTGTCACTTTTCCTTACAAGTGTGTTGCCTTTTATTTTCCTAATCGGTATTTTCTACTTTGCATCTAGGTCCCTATCAAAGACCATGGGTGGCAGAGGTGGAGCCGACTTTATGAATTTTGGTAAATCGAATGCCAAGATTTATATGGAAAATGAAACAGGTAAGAGCTTTAAAGATGTGGCAGGCCAAGAAGAAGCCAAGGAAAGTTTGGCAGAGATTGTTGACTTCCTCCATAATCCAGGAAAGTACAAGGAAATCGGAGCAAGAGTGCCAAAGGGAATTTTACTTGTAGGCCCTCCAGGAACTGGTAAGACCCTTCTTGCAAAAGCTGTTGCCGGTGAAGCCAAAGTACCATTTTTCACTATTTCAGGATCTGAATTTGTGGAAATGTTCGTAGGTATGGGAGCTTCTAAGGTAAGAGATTTATTCAAACAAGCCAAGGAAAAGGCCCCATGTATAGTCTTTATAGACGAAATCGACGCGATCGGTAAAAAACGTGACGTTTCTGGATATTCTGGTAATGACGAGCGTGAACAAACCCTAAACCAATTACTAAATGAAATGGACGGTTTTGATGCAGCAGAAGGAGTTGTTCTTCTTGCTGCAACTAATAGGCCAGAAATCCTAGACCCAGCCCTCACCAGACCAGGCAGGTTTGATAGGCAAGTCCAGGTAGAACTTCCAGACCTAAAGGGTCGTGAGGATATCCTAAAAGTCCACGCCAAAAAGATTAAAAAAGAAGAAAATATAGACTATGAAGAAATAGCCAAGAGGACTGCAGGAACATCTGGTGCAGACCTTGCTAATATCGTAAACGAAGGTGCTTTGAGGGCTGTAAGGGAAGGCAGAAAGAAACTAAGCCAAGAGGACCTAGAAGAATCAATCGAAACAGTAATAGCAGGTATGCAAAAGAAAAATGCGGTAATATCAGATGACCAAAAGAAAATCATAGCCTACCATGAGGTTGGCCATGCCCTAGTAGCAGCTATTCAAACCCACAAGACCCCAGTTACAAAGATAACCATAGTTCCAAGAACTGGTGGGGCCTTAGGTTACACTATGACAGTCGACAAGGACGAGAAATATATCATGACCAAGCAAGAGTTAATCGACGAAATCGTGACTTTTGCAGGTGGTAGGGCAGCAGAAGAGCTAATCTTTAACACCAAGACTACTGGTGCTTCAAATGATATAGAAAAAGCCACAGCTATGGCAAGAAATATGGTCACAATCTACGGTATGGACGATGAATTTGACTTTATGCAGTTAGAACAGATCCAAGGAAGATACCTTGGTGGACAAAGAGCCATGATTGTCTCAGACGGCACAGGCAACAAGATTGACCAAAAGGTAGCAAAAATCATAGCCGATGCCCACTATAGAGCTATCGAAATTCTAAAAGAAAACATCGACAAACTCCACGAAATCGCAGCCTACCTCCTAAAAGAAGAAACCATAACTGGAGAAGAGTTCATGGAAATTCTTGAAGGAAAGAAAGATAAAGAAGTAAGCGAAGAAAAAATCGATGAAAATACCGATGTAGATGTTAAAAATCTAGAAAAGTCAGAAGAAGAAAATCAGCCACAAGGAGATTCTAAAAGTTCAGAAGAATCAGAAAAGCCAGCTGAAAACGAAAATGAAACTGGAAATCATTCTGAAAACGAAGCTAGAGAAAATGTGGAAGATGAAAATAAAAGATTTATAGACTTATCAAAAGAAGATGAGTAAAAAATATAAAAAGGTTATGAAAGGATAGGCTTCCTATCCATTCATAACCTTTTTTGTTTGCACCTTGCAAGTTTGTAATTTTATCTTTTAAAGAATAAATTAAATAAAGAGATATCAATCCAAGTGATATTTTTCTATAATATCCTGAGGAGTGTCCTTGAGATCTCCAATAATATACTTGCTATAAACTTCTGTAAAGTTCTTAAATTCGATATCATCTAGTATTTCATAATAATCGATTATATTTACAATCTTGTTATTTACCAGTTCCTCATAAGAATTTTCCCATGGTGATTCTTTTAGTTTTTCGTTGAAGTAGGCTAAAAGTTCAGATTTTTTATTATCAAAAAAATCTTCTTGCACTCTTATTAAGACCAGAGACAGTTCAAAAATTTTTGCCCTATCCTTATTTTTTCTTTCTTCAATTTTCGATTCTTTTAAGAGCAAAACAGAGAAATTTTTATGATTCATAAAAATTGACCCTCCTCTTACTTTATAAAATTTAGTTAAGAAAAAAACTAAGTTTAGTCATCAACTTTAAAAACTATAGTGTAGTTAATAAAAGAGTAAGACGACCATTTTTCATTGGTAACTGGGACAATTTGAACGAGTTCCCATCCATCCTTTGCCTTTTCATTTATAAGATCTTTGCATTTTTCAAAGGTAACTGTTGTTCCAGCCTTAAGGCCTCCTTCAAAAGGGACTTCGATAAATTCGTACTTAAACATGAGTGCCTCCATATGTATTATCCTAATAACTATATACCCAGTTTAATTTCAATAATAAATATTTAGCAGAACATTTTGGCTCAGGATTTATAAGCGCCATTTCGATAGAGTTAGACTAGCGAACGATGAGGAATAAAATCAATTTAAAAGATGATGTTGCAGAATAGGTAAATCTGTTCTGCAATATCATCTTTTTTATTTGAAATATATGTGCCTATTACCATCAAAGTCCCTAATGTCGGTTTCCATATCAAATATGTCCATGAACATTTTTTCGTCCATAACTTCCTTGGATGGACCTTGCCTATAGATTTTTTTATCATTAATTAGGATAATATTGTCGGCAAATTTTTCGATTAGGGCTATTTGGTGTAGACTTATTAGGGTAGTGAGTTTTAGTTTATAGGTTAAGTCTCTGATTATTCTCATTATTTCGTATTGATTTTTTAAGTCTAGGGCACTTACTGGTTCGTCTAGGAGGAGGATTTTTGGTCTTGCTACTAGGGCCTGGCCTATGAAAACTTTTTGGACCTCGCCTCCTGATAGCCTATTTATATATTTGTTTCTATATTCGTGGATATTTAGTAAATCTATGATTTCTTCAACATCCCTTACGTCTTCTTCTGTAATCCTTAGGGATAGGTCCGCTACCTTGCCTAACAAGATAGTTTCAAATACTGTAAATCTTATTTTGGAGTTTATATTTTGGTTGAGGTAGGAAACCTTGCCGTCAGTTATAATTTCTCCATCATATTTTTTGATCCCAGATATGGCATTAAGGATGGTTGATTTTCCTGAACCATTCCTGCCCATTAGGATATTAACCTTACCAGCGTCAACAGTAAAGGAAATGTCATCTATTATTTTCCTGTCATAGGAGATTGAAAGATTTTTTGCCTTAATCATTTCTACCTCCAAAGAAGAATATAAAAATGAGTGGTAGGCCAATCAAACTTGCAATTATACCAATTGGAAGGATGGTGCCTGGCTTTATCATTTTTGATAGGGCTGAAGATATAACCAAGAGGCCTGCTCCTATGAGGGTTGAACCTACTATATAGTATCTTTGGTCTTCGCCTAGGATTTTTCTAGCAAGGTGAGGGGCGATTACGCCTACAAAACCAATGACTCCTGCAAAACTAACTCCGATTGAAGATAGGATTGAAACAATCATAAAGGTCCTTACCTTAAGACCCTTAACATCAACGCCAAGACTTCTTGCCCTGTCTTCTCCAAATCTTAGGGTGGTTAGCTTGTGACTATCTTTTATGATAATGATAAAGGCCACTATGAAGGATATTAGTAGGATTATAATTTGTCTTGGTTTGGTATTTGAAACTGAACCAAAAAGCCAAAATACAATAGATGATAGGGTTTCATCTGTAGAAACATATTGCATCAAGCTTGTTAAGGAGTCAAAGAAAAACTTAACTGCTATACCTGCGAGAATCATCGAGCTTGTGTGGGCAAAATTTCTCTTCGAGATGAGGTAGACAAAGATTATAGCTATTAGGGAAAATCCTATTGCTCCTATAGCTATAAAGTTAATAGAAATTCCCATTAAGAGGAAGAGACTGGCCCCGAAGCCCGCTGCAGATGAAACACCGAGGGTGAAGGGACTTGCAAGCGGGTTATCAAGGATGGTTTGCATACAAGCACCAGAAAGCCCCAAAATCATTCCCAAGATAAGGGCTGTTGTCATTTCAGGAATCCTTATCTTAAAAAGAATTGTTTTTTGTAGGTCAGTTAAGTGTGCCAAATCCCCAACTCCAAGCTGACCTACCCCGATAAATAAATCTATTATAGAGATAGCCATAGCTAGGAGAATGAGGAGAAAAATTTTCTTATTTTTATTCATACTTAGTATACCAGCATCCAGAATAGTCTATTGGCATAAATTCTTTGTAGAATTCTTCCATGTCTTTATCTGGATCAAGGTCTTTAAATAAGTCTGGGTGGAAGGCCTTGGCTAGGGCTTCGTAAGAATAAAAGTCAGACATGTCACGGGCAACGTTGTGGCCTATAGCAAATACTTCCTTATCTTTCATAGCCTTAAGACTTGACCAACCATTTCTTTCATTGTATTTTTTGATTTTTTCTTCTACTTCTTTCTTTGTTACGTCATAGCCCATTCTTAGAGCATCTGGTTTATTTACCCATTGAGATCCAGTAAGAACGATGATGTCTGGGTCCTGACTTAGGACAAATTCCTCAGAAATAGGGTTAGCTTGTTTATCTTCGAGGACATCGCCTGCTATGTTGTGACCGCCGCAGTCATTAACAATTTTGCCCCACATCATAACATTGCCGTAGGCGTTACCATATTTGACTTCGCCGTCTTGGCCACATTCTAGGTAGACATTTGGTTTATTTTTAACATCTTTGAGGGCATCTAGGATAAATTCCCTCTTTTCCTTGTAGAAGTTATAGAGTTTGTCAAAGTTTTTATCAAGACCTGTTGCCTTTGAAATAACTTCTGTTGATTTAAGGTGTTTTTCAAGGTCTTGGCTATGGTAGTCAACGTATATAACTGGTAGGTCTAGCTTATCCTCGATTGTATCTAGCTGGGCCTTGTAGGATACTGGGGCAATGATGCCGTCAGCATCTATTGACAAGAGGTCTTCTATAGAAAAGTCATTGTCAGTGAAGTTTGTAACCCTTCTTAGGTCTTCTAGTTCTGGAATTTTTTCCACAAGCCTTTGGTAAAGGTCATTCCTATTTTGGCGTAGACCGTCATCCATGGCTGCAATTTTTTTGTAGAAATTTTCCTTATCTAGGTACATCATTTGCATGAATGGGCCACCTGAACCAGAACCTTGGATAATGACTTTCTCGAGTGGCTTATCAAGCTCTATAGTGCGACCAAGGACGTCTTCAACTATTAGTTTTCCTTCCTTAGCTTCTTCTTTACTTTCTTCATTTGTTTCTTGTACTTTTTCTGTTTTTGCTTCTTCTTTTGTAAGATTTTCTTTCTTATCTGCTCCCCCACATGCTGTTAGGGTCAAGATAAAGATTAATATTAGTGCTAATTTTCTTAAATTAATTTTTTTCACAATTTCCTCCATAAATTAATTTCATTTTATCGAACGCTTCTTTGATCGATAAAGAATTTTGTGCTGCCAAGTCTTTTGCAGACTCGTATTCAGGATATACATAGGATTTATCCTTGTGAAAAACCTTCTTGTAAGAAAGCCTTAGACCTTCATAATCTATATTTATTATCATTCTTTCGAGAACAGATCTTTCTACTTCGATTTTTCTAATACCAATTGAGCTGGTGTTTGAAAAGATAATGTCTTCTACATCTTCCAACTTGTCCTCATCGCAAAGGACTGATAATTTATAGGCAGGGCGATTTTTTTTCATATAAATCGGGCTATAAAAACAATCTCTTGCGACCTTCATTAGTTCGTCCATCACAAAGCCTAGGACTTCTCCTGTAGAGTCGTCAATATTAGTTTCAGCTAAGATTAGGCTTTTTTTTTATCTCCTGTAATTTCAATTACTCTTAGGATATTAGTTGACTTTTCGAAGTCCTTGTTGCCGGCGCCTAGGCCGATTTTTTTGATTTTAAAACTTTCTGGAGCTTTTTTATAGAAGTATTTGACGATTGCAGCCCCTGTTGGAGTGATGTGCTCGCCTTCTTCTCCGATGAAGTTAAGATTAATTTTAGAATCTGCTAGGATATTGGCTACAGCTGGTACAGGTATTGGCATTGGGCCATGAGCGCACATTTGATAGCCAAATCCTTCATAGAGGTCTGAGAAGTAAATATTTTCCACACCTAGGTCATCTAAGCATATACAAGTGCCGACAATATCTATAATAGAATCAATAGCTCCAACTTCGTGGAAGTGGACTTCAGATTTGTCGATGCCATGGGCCTGGGCTTCTGCATCACCGATTATATCGAAAATTCCTAAGGCATTTTTCTTGATATTTTCATTTAGGTCAGAAGTATTGATTATTTTTTCAATATCGTTTAGGTTTCTGTGAACATGGCTGTGAATGTGGTCATGGTCGTGGTCATGATCATGGCAATGTTCGTGTGTATGAGTATGGCCATCTTCATGAGTGTGTTCGTGGCAATGTTCGTGATCGTGGTGATTATGGTCGTGGTCATGGTGGTCATGGTCATGACAATGTTCATGAGAATGAGTATGGCCATCTTCATGAGTGTGTTCATGGCAATGACGGTGGTCGCCTTCATGGTCGTGGTGATGATCGTGGTCGTGACCTGCTAGGATTACGTCAAAGTTATAGGAGTCAATCCCATTTTTCTTTACTCTTTCAAAAACTAAGTCGTAGCCAGTAAGGCCGAGAGATTTGATTCCTTCGATTAATTTTTCCTTGCTTGCACCGAGGTCTAAAAGAGCTCCTATGGTCATATCACCAGCTATTCCTGAATACATTTCAAAATATAGGTCCATTATTTATTTCCTTTCGTGATTAGCCTATTGATTTGGCAAGCTTGGTAGGCGGCTCCGTAGCCGTTGTCGATATTAACTACGCTTACGCCTTCGGCACAGGAGTTGATCATTGACAAAAGGGCGGTAATCCCTCCAAGGTTTGCTCCGTAGCCGACTGATGTTGGGACAGCTATAATTGGCTTATCAACAAGGCCTGCAAGGACTGTGGCAAGGGCTGCTTCCATACCTGCTATGGCTATAATTACATTTGCTTTTTTTATTTCTTCTGTCTTATCTAAGAGCCTATGGACTCCAGCAACTCCCACATCCCTGTAGGCTTTTACTTTTGCCCCAAGAAAGCGCGCTGTAATTTCAGCTTCAAGGCTGATTGGCAAATCAGATGTGCCAGCAGATACTATGGCGATTTCGCCGATTTTCTCGCTTTCTTTGGAGTAGTCCAGGCTAATAATTTGGGCAAGGTCTGAATATTCCACGTCATCGATGACAGCTTTTACGATTTCGTATTGTCTACGGCTTGCCCTGGTGCCGATTACAGATTCGCCTCTTTCGTAAAAGGACTTAAAGATTTCTATGAGGCTCTTGTCATCTTTTGATGCGCAGTAAATTGCTTCTGGAAAACCACGTCTGTCTCTTCTTGAGAAGTCGATTTTGGCGTTTTCACCTACGTCTGCAT
Organism: Anaerococcus lactolyticus S7-1-13; assembly: GCF_000758765.1. Lineage (NCBI taxonomy): Bacteria > Bacillati > Bacillota > Tissierellia > Tissierellales > Peptoniphilaceae > Anaerococcus > Anaerococcus lactolyticus. The sequence continues at coordinate 40,153 of NZ_JRMW01000015.1, read as the reverse complement.
ATCCTTTGTCTTCAAGGATTTTAAGGGCATCCTCTTCTGAGATTAGCCCTTCTTTGATTTGTTTGATTAAGTTTTTTTTATCCATTATAAGACCCACTTTTTCTTTTCTTCTTCACTTAGACCCTCATCCATTGACCCTGACCTAAAACCTTCTAGGTCGATTGTCACATAGGAAAAGCCAAGGGTTTTAAATTCTTTTATGACAAGGTATCTCTTGTCGATAAATTTTATAAAGTCATCTGGCTCTAGTTCTATCCTAGCAATATTTGAGTGGTCTCTTACTCTAAATTTGATAAAGCCTAGGTCCCTTATAAAAGCTTCTGCTTTTTCAAGTCTGTCTAGTTTCGCTGGGGTAATCTTTGTACCGTAAGGAAACCTAGTCAAAAGACATGGGGCTGATGGCCTTTTGGCAACACTTACTCCAAGCTCGCCAGCAAGAGCCCTCACCATTTCTTTGGAAAAACCTGCCATATTTAGGGGGCTTACAACACCAAGATTCTTTAGAGCCATAAGACCTGGTCTATAAACCTTGTGATCATCAGTATTTGTTCCATCTATGACATAGCCGTAACCGAGATCGTCCTTAAGTTTTATAGCTTGGTTAAAAAGGTGGCTCTTGCAGTGGTAGCACCTATCTTTTTCGTTGTTGGTAATGTGGTCATCTACAAAGATATCCACATCTTTTATATATAACTTAACTTGCATTTCTTCTGCCAAATTTTTGGCGTTAATGAGGTCCTCTTCTGTGCTCGATGGAGCTTCAAAAAACATAGCGACTACATCGTTTTCATTTTGTCGTAAAGATGTTGCTATTCTTAAGAGCAAGGCAGAGTCTACCCCACCAGAAAAGGCCAATACTATTTTTTCTTTTAGCAAGTCTTCTATAATTTTGTAGAGTTTTTTGGTATTTTTTTCCATATAAACACTCCTTTTGAAATATAAAAAAATAATTAAGCTATATTAAAAATACAGCTTAATTTTTTATGTAAATAGCTCCGGGCAGGAGCTATACATAACAATGTAATCGAGTGTTAACGATAATTGTAATGCATATTCATTGTACTGATTGGTATATAAAAATGCAATCATCTTTACTAAGTCTTGATTTATTTTGGGGTATAATGAAGAAGTGAAAATGAAATTTAAGGAGATACTATGAAAAACAATGCAAAAAGATGGATAGCAGTAGGCCTTGCAGTTCTTGTTCTTGTTGCTTCTATGTTTATGAAAGATACCAGTGAAGAAAAAGAAGCAAAGGGCTTGGCTTACCTTAGAAACTGGGGCAAGTCTACACTCTTTGACCAAGAAGTTATCCAAGGAACAAACCCTGCTGAAAAAATCAGAAAAATTTCTCTAGAAGGTGTAATCCAAGGTGATGAGAATAGTGAATTTGTAATAAGCGAGCTTAAGGATGCTGCGAAAGACCCAACCACTAAGGGTGTCATCCTTGCTGTAAATTCACCAGGTGGATCTGTTTATGTGTCAGAAAAAATTGCCAAGGAAATCAAAAACCTAAAGGCAAAGAAAATCCCAGTTTATTCTGTTATGGAAGAGATGGCTGCATCTGGTGGTTACTATATATCTGCTCCAACAGATAGGATTTATGCTTCAAACGAGACCCTTACTGGTTCAATCGGTGTAATCATGGGTGGTCGTTCCTTCCAAGGACTTTTTGAAAAATATGGCATAAAGGAACAAAATGTAGTTTCAGGCAAAATGAAAGATACAGGCACCATGGGTAGGGACTTAAATGCTGAAGAAAAAGCCTACCTTCAAGGCCTAGTAGATTCAGCCTTTGGTCGTTTTGTAAAAATTGTATCAGAAGGTAGACATATGAGTGAAAAAGACGTCAGAAAACTTGCCGATGGTAGGGTTTATGATGGAGCTCAAGCTGTTAAAAATGGTCTTGTAGATAAGATAGGCGATATTGACATGGCAATAGATGATATGATTAAGGAAAATAAGTTAAACGACCCACAAGTTGTGGAGAGTTCTTATGCAAATCTCTCACTCAGACAACTTTTCCAAAAGGTTGAGGATTTGAAAAAATCTTCATCAGACCTAGCCATCCTCAAGGAATTAATGGAAGAAAATAGGCAAGCTCCTATGTATATCTACGGGGGAGTCTATGGAAGATAAAAAAGTTTTTGTAGAAAGAGATTTTGCTTATGCCTACTCATCATTTGGCCTAAGATTTTTGGCCTATATCATAGACATGATGGTCATATCTGCCATCTTTAGCATAGGTAAATTTATCTTTCCTATAGATCCAGAGGCGAAAGTATTAGGCCTAGAGCTTACCAATGTCATCTACACTATTGTTAGCCTAGCCTACTTTACAATCTTATCCTTAATAACTAGAGGCCAGTCCCTTGGCAAGATTATAACAGGACTAAGGGTGGTATCTGTTGGTGGAGAAAATTTATCAACAAGTCAAATTTTAATAAGGGAAATAGCTGGAAGATACATTCAAAACAAGTTTGTTTTTCTTTATGCCCTAGCCCTAGTCACTCCAAAAAAACAAAGTTTTATCGACCTTTTTACTGATACATCTGTTGTAAAAGAAGATGCCTTTAAGGCCCTATACACAGAAGAAATTTAGATAAATTTGTTTTTGTCAACAAATAAACTTTTAAAAAAGAAGAAAAATTACAAGTAATAGCACAAAGATAAGCTTTAAAGGTCTTTGTGCTTTTTTTTGGCTCGATTGCATACCAGCCCCTATATAAGGTATGATAGATGTAGATTTTGATAAAATACCACTATATATAGTAGTTAATTTGGAGTTATGAATGAAGATAATTAAAAGAGACGGGTCAAAAGTTGACTTTGAATTAGAAAAAATTAAAAGAGCTATATTCAAAGCCTTTAAGTCAGTGGATTCTACGATAACTGACGAAAAACTTGAATACATCGCCCAAAAAATTGTAGGAACTATCGAGGAAAAATTCCCTGTTGACCACGTAGTTACGGTTGAGGAAGTCCAAGACTTAGTTGAATTAAGTCTTATTGATGAAAATTATTATAGGGAAGTTAAGTCCTTTATCCTCTACCGCGCCAAGCATAACATGGACAGGAAGGTAATATCCGACTTTACTAAATATGTAAGTGATAAGGATCTAATGGAGATCATTTCTAAGGTGCAAAGGGAATTTGATAGTCAAAGGTATCCAATAGAATCACTTTATTTTAAATTTGAATCTTTCACTAAGCCAGAAATGAACGATAAGGAAGTGCTTGACGCAGTCATTCGTGCGGCAAGCGAGCTAACTAGCAAGGAAGCTCCGGATTGGGAAATAATTGCAGCGAGATTTCTAGCCTATAAGATAAATTTAGAAATTAGACAAGAGGAAGAACGATATGATATCTATGATTTCAAGTCAAAGATAAGGTTTTTGACTGAAAAAGGTCTATACGGAGCCTATATTTTAGAAAATTATTCTTCAGCTGAAATTGATGAGCTCGAAAAATACCTCGACTATGATAGGGATGACATCTTCACCTATTCAGGCCTAGACCTACTCAGAAAAAGATACCTAATTACAAGCTTTGATGGCCGTCTTCTAGAAAAGGTTCAAGAGATGTTTATGGGCATTGCCATGCATCTTGCTATTCCAGAAAAAGACAAGGTTAGCTTTGCCAAGAGACTTTATGATATTTTATCAACCTTAAAGGCAACCATGGCGACCCCAACTATGACCAATGCAAGAAAGCCTTTTAACCAACTTTCATCATGCTTTATAGAAACTGTTCCAGATACCCTAAAGGGAATCTATAGGTCCATTACCAATTTTGCCGAAGTCTCCAAACATGGTGGTGGAATGGGACTTTATTTTGGCAAGGTAAGGGCAAATGGCTCTGATATTCGTGGTTTTGAAGGAGTTGCAGGTGGGGTTATCCGTTGGATTAGACTTGCCAATGACACTGCTGTAGCTGTTGATCAACTTGGTGTGCGCCAGGGAGCTGTGGCTGTTTATCTTGATATTTGGCATAAGGATATGCCAGAGTTTTTGGGCCTTAGGACAAACAACGGCGATGACAGGATGAAGGCTCACGACGTCTTTCCTGGAGTATGCGTGCCAGATCTTTTCTGGAAACAAGTCAAAAATAATATGGAAGGCGATTGGTACATGTTCGACCCACATGAGGTAGAGAAAAAATATGGCAGGGCCATAGAAGATACCTACGGGGAAGAATTTGAAGAATTTTACAAAAAATTAGTCGATGATAAGGAAATTTCAAGAAGGATCATGCCGATCAAGGACATGGTAAGACTCTTAATCAAGTCTTGGTCAGAAACTGGCACACCATTTATTTTCAATAGGGACTTGGTAAATAAATATAATCCAAACAAGCACAAGGGAATAATTTATTCATCAAACCTTTGTACTGAGATTGCGCAAAATATGAGCCCATCAGAAACTGTTTCTACAGAAATAGTCACAGAAGATGGGGATGTGGTTATAGTTAACAAAACCAAACCGGGAGATTTTGTAGAATGTAACCTAGCCAGCCTCACCCTTGGCAAGCTAGATGTGAACAATCCTAAAGAGCTTGAAGAAACTGTAAGAACAGTTGTAAGAGCCTTAGATAATGTAATTGACCTAAACTATTATCCAACCCCATATGCGGAAGTAACCAACAAAAAATATAGGGCAATTGGCCTTGGCACCAGTGGCTACCACCACATGCTAGTAAAAAATGACATCAGGTGGTCAGACGAAAAAGCCCATGCAGAACTTGTAGATAGGGTATATGAAGACATAAATTATTACGCCATCAAGGAAAGCGTGGAAATCGCCAAAGATAAGGGGTCTTACAAGGTATTTGAAGGAAGCGACTGGCAGAAAGGCACCTACTTCACAGACAGGTCTTACACATCAGAAAGATGGGAGAAGCTTGCCGCAGATGTTAAAAAATACGGCCTTAGAAATGGATATTTAATGGCAATAGCTCCAACAGGATCAACCTCAATCATCTCCGGCACCTCAGCAGGTGTAGACCCAATTATGAGCCGCTACTTCCTAGAAGAAAAGAAGGGAGCCATAGTCCCAAGAGTGGCACCAGGACTAACAACAAAAACCTTCTGGCTCTACGAAAATGCCCACGACATAGATCAAAACATCTCAATGCGTATGGCAGGAGTAAGACAACGTCACCTAGACCAAGCCCAATCAGTAAACATCTACATCACCACAGAATACACCATGAGGCAAATTTTAAATGTCTACCTAACAGCTTGGGAAAGTGGAGTAAAGAGCATATACTATGTGAGAGGTAAGTCACTTGAAGTGGAAGAGTGTGATACTTGCTCCGCATAGGATTTATACAATATAAATAAATTTTTGGGAGGGCTCCCAAAAGCCCTCTTTTTTTCAATCCGAGATTGACTGCATCTATTATATTTTCTCAGTCATTAACATGACTGCTCCGTATCTGGGGGAACCCCAAGGGACCTTCCGCAGGGTCCCTCACTGGGTTCCCCCAGGCCCCCTTTCCGCTACACCCCCGAGCGGCTCCTTAGCGGAGGGCGAAAAAAGAAGCTTGCCTTTTCGGCAAGCTTTTTTTGGTAGAGAGAATATCCTTGTATAAGATTATGTATTTCCCCACTGATTTCTAATCATCGGGTTGCTAAAAACTGATAACTCGGCTACGCCTCAGACAATCAGTTTTCTTAACGCAACCCTTGATTAGAGATCTTTCCCCGACAGAGTGGAGATTTTGTCTCGAAGTCCCAGAGTCGCAAGGCTCGTTTGGCTTTCGCCAAACATTGCTAAATTAGTTTTATCTTTCTTATACGAAGAGTTAGAAACTTAAGACCTTGTATTTTTGTAAATGAAGGAGGCGTCAAAAAATTTGATTGTTTGAGCGATAGCGAGTTATCAAATTTTAGCCGACTGAATGTCAAAAAAGTTAAAAGCTAGTCCAACTTGAACAGAGGTATCTCTATATCAATAGTTTGCTGAAGGCAAACTCCTTATCCCCCGAGAGGGGTCGCCCGGAGGGGGTAGCCGAAGGGGGTCTAAGGGGGAGCGGGTTGGGGAACGTGCGAAACGTTCCCCTGGGCTCCCCCCTTGTACGGAGGGGTCATGTAGATGACCTTTAATCAATATAAGATAAAAATAATCTCGAATTAAAAAATGATAACTTATCTCGGATAAAAAACACAAATATCTGGTATAATATTATTAGAGAATACTTCGTCTTGGATTAAAGAACTATTTGTCTTTTATGAAAAGGAGTTTATTTTGAATAGACGAAGAAAATAATCTTTAAGTAAGAAAAGGAGTTTATTTTGTTGATTTTATTTATAGCAAATGCTATTTCATTATTTTTGATGAGTAAGTTTATTAGCCATATTTCTTTTGATAAGACTTCGGCGCTTATTATTACAGCTATTGTTTTGACTCTGCTTCAGAGGGTTGTTGAGCCTATTCTTAGGTTTTTTGCCTTTCCTATTAGCTTTTTGACCTTGGGTTTATTTCACCTTGTGATTTCTGCTTTTGTCTTGTATTTGGCTTTTAAATTTGTTGATGGGGCCTATATTGACTCCCATTTATTTAGTTTGATTTTTGCATCTATTGTACTTTCAATAGTTTCATCTATTGTGTTGAATATTATTTCTTAGGAGGTAGAAATGGAAGAAAGTAAAAAGAAAGAAGTCGAGAAGCGTGGCATTTTCAATGAAAATGGCGATATTGATCTTGCTAAGAGAAAGATTATTCAAGGTAACACAACAAACCTTAATGATTTTAACAACTTAAAATATACCTGGACATCCGATTGGTACAGGCAGGCTATGAATAATTTTTGGATTCCAGAGGAGATTAACCTCAATCAAGATATCAAAGATTATAGGAAGCTTGACCAACACGAAAAGAGAGCTTTTGATAGGATTTTATCATTTTTAACCTATTTGGATTCTATCCAGACAGCCAACTTGCCAAACCTACAAACTTATGTGACTGCAAATGAGATTAACCTTTGTCTTTCAATTCAGACCTACCAGGAGTCAATCCATTCTCAGTCTTATTCATACATCCTTGATACCATCTGCTCACCTGAGGAGAGGACAAGAATTTTGTACCTTTGGAAGGAAGATGATCACCTTCTAAGACGTAATGAGTTTATTGGTGAACAATACAACGAATTTTTGGTTGATGATAATGAGTTTAAATTTGTGAGAGCGCTTATAGCAAATTATATACTTGAGGGAATCTACTTCTATTCAGGCTTTTCCTTCTTCTACAATCTAGGAAGAAATGGCAAGATGCCAGGAACTGTCCAAGAAATCAGATACATAAACAGGGATGAGAATACCCACCTTTGGCTTTTTAGGTCCCTAATTAACGACCTAAAGAAGGAAAGACCAGATCTTTTCACACCAGAGGCAACAATTGTTTATAGAGATATGCTAAAAGAAGGCGTACGCCAGGAAATCGAATGGGGCAAATACGCTATCGGCGATAATATTGCAGGACTATCTACAACCATGATTGAAGACTACATCAAATATCTTGGCAACCTTCGTGCTAAGGGCCTAGGATTTGACCCACTATTTGAAGGTTACACCGAGATTCCACAATCAATGAAATGGGTAGATGAATATTCAGATCCAAATAGAGTTAAGACTGACTTCTTCGAAGCAAAAGTAACTGCTTATTCTAAATCATCTATAATCGAAGACGACCTATAAAAAACAGAGCGATTTTTCGCTCTGTTTATTTTTTGAAAAAATCAAAATTGTATTTCTCATAAAATAATGTTTCACACGAAACATTATTTTATTATAGATTCCTTAATTGACTCTGCCATAGAAATGGCCAGGGACTTATTGGCAAGGGGACCCACAACTATTATTGTAAGGTAATTTTTCTTTTTTAATACAAATTTTTTTCCTGTGAGGGTGTTTTCCCTTGAATAAAGTCTGATTTCTCCTTCCAAAATACCGTTATTAAGTGAAACTTCACCCATATTTATCAGCTGGGTTGGGTAGATTATATCTCCAGAATTTAGGCTGTATGCATCATAAAGACTACCATCGAGCCTATCTTCTTTCATGATGATTTCTCCTAGGACTTCATTATCTTCCTTGGCCAAGAAATATTTAAAACCATCGCCCTCTTGTTTTAGGAGAAAATTTTCTGGGATTTTTAGGGATAGGTCAGCAAAATCTACATCGCTTGTGGCAAAAATTGATAGGCTGTCCTTAAAGTCTTCAAAGGTTTTTCTGACTTCAAATGGGTCGTTGCCGGTCACATAGGAAGTCATTAAGATGTCGGACATAATTTTCCCACCAGCCCTTGTTCCGTTTTCCTTGATTGTAAAATATAGGGTGGAGTTGGCGCTTTTTATAAAAAAGTGGGTGTAGGTGTACTCATCGTCCCTGCTTATAAAATAAGCGCTATCCAAGTCTGTAAACTTATTTCTGACAGGTTGGGATATGATTTTTGCTGCTAGATTTTCCTCCTTAATTAGAACGTTAGAAAGGTCGATAAGGTCATAAGTCGCATCGAGCTTTTTAAAGCTAATTAAGATATTATAGGATGAGTCTAGGGGAAAATCAATAAAATAGCTGTCTTCTTTTTTGAAAATCTCGCACTTAGAAGGGATTCTAAAAAATATATCATTTAGCCTTACTTCTTTGTCATAGTCTAAATTATCCAAATCTTTTTTCGAATAGGTTTCATTTGTTTCTTTAATTGATGTTGGGTAGGTTATTAGTTTTTCGCCAGTATAAAGGCTATCATCTTGTTTGAATTTATCAATTTTTGCTAGGGGATAAATTTCGGTATTTGCCTTATTTTCTTTTTCACACCCTGGCAAAAATAACATAATTATGAGTATCAGCAAGTATTTTTTCATAAATTTTCCTCTAAATTATAAAATATAAGTCTTATTTTGTCTAGACTATACCCGAATTGGGTAAAAATATGATATAATTTAATTAACTAGGGGGTGAATTATGACTGATGACATTTTGAATCAAGTCAAATTAGCCGAAGAGTCGGCTGCAAAAGAACTTGATTTGGCCAAAGAAAAAGCCCGAAAGCTAGTAGAAGAAGCTAAGATCAAAGCAGATGAGTCCTACAAAGAAGAGATTGATCGAGCTAAGGTAAAGGCAAAAAAACTAGTAGAGGAAGCTAAGCTTAAGGCCCTTGAAGAAAGCAAACCGGTGTTAGAAAAAGCGAGTGAAGTTGCAGAGGAAATCAAAAAAAGAGATTTAGGCGACATTAAAAAGACTGTAGACTTGCTTGTAGAAAGGATAGTAAATAATGGCAATAGTTAAGATGAATAAGTTTAGCTTGCTTAGTTTTTACAATAAGCGATCTAGCCTGCTTGATATTCTTCAAAATTTTAACTATGTGCATTTTAATGACCTTAAATTAGAAGAAAATGAATCTTACCTAAAAGAGGTTGAAAATTCAGTTGCCCTTAAGTCTTTGGAAGATAGGCAGGATAAGCTTAAATACGCTGTTGAGACTGTCAAAAAATATTCCAAAGAAGAAAGCCCAAACGAGCTTAAGAGATTAGATATAGAAAATGTCTATAGGGATTCTGAGAATTTTGATTTTGACCTTATTTATGATAAGTTAATTAAATTAGTTAAAGAAAGGGAAGGCCTGGTTGATAAAAAACAGGCGAATGATTCTAAAATCGACGATTTATTTCCATGGAAGGACATAAACCTAGATATAAATGACCTCTACAATTCGACAAGGGTCTTGGTAGAAACTGGCTCGATTTCAAGTCAATTTTACGATGGCCTAAGAAAAGAGCTTGTAGAAAAACATTTGGAAAAATCTCTAGTCTATAGGCTAAGCGAAAAAGATAAGGTTAGCTACATAGTTGGAATTTCTTCCCTAGATGAAAAAGAAGAATTTAAAGAGATCCTAAGGGAGTTTGGTTTTACCAGGATAAGGGTAAAAGCAAGTGGCCCAGTAGGCGATGAGCTTGAAAAACTAAAAGCTGATTCGTATAAATATAAAAACGATATCACTAAACTTGAAGAGGAAATTGCAGGATTTTTTAAGTACATGGATGACTTCTACCTCTACGAATCTTTCCTTGAAAACGAAAGAAAAAAGGAAGCAAGCGCCGAGTATTTCTTAAAAACTGAGTCTATGGATGTCATAGAAGGCTTCGTGCCTGCTGATATGGTGGATGCTTTTAAGGAGGACCTTACAAGTGTTCTTGGCGAAGAGTTTATGCTTGATATAAGAAAAGCCGACCTTGATGATCCAGACGTGCCAATTATCCTTGAGAATAATTCGATAGTTGAACCTTTTGAGTCGGTAGTTGAAACCTATGCCCTACCAAAATACAACGAAATAGACCCATCCTTGCTTGTGGCAATATTTTATACTATCTTTACTGGGTTTATGATTGGTGACTTGGGCTATGGACTTCTGGGAGTGATTGGAACTGTTGCCATGCTTAAGATGAAAGATCTTACAAAGTCAAGCGAGAAGATGGTCAAGCTATTTTTTGCTATTTCACTTTCAGCTTGTTTCTTTGGAATACTTTTCGGTTCAGTCTTTGGTGGCATAATCGAAGTTCCATTTGGCTGGGTAGATACCCAAAAAGATGTCTACACCCTCATTGGCATGAGTTTTGCTATTGGTACAGTTGCCTTGATGGTAAGTGTAGGTATGACCATAATTATTAATCTTAAAAATAACAGACCACTAGATGCCATTTACGATTCGCTATTTACTTATATGTTCCTTGGTGGAATAGGTTATTATGTTTATAGCAAGTCAAAAATCGGCCTTTATGTGATGGCAGCCGGCATGGTTGGTATCCTCCTATTTTCAGGAAGAGATGCGAAAACAATCGGTGGTAGACTTGGTTCTGGTTTTTATAATGTGTATGGACTTACATCCTGGATAGGAGATTTTGTATCCTTCCTAAGACTTATGGCCCTTGTTTTATCAGGTGGCTTTGTAGCCTATGCAGTAAATGTAATTGTTAAAATGGTAGGAGGCGCAGGTATTGTTGGCATCCTTGGTGGCATATTAATTTTTGTAATTTTTCAAATATTTAATATGTTCCTATCCTACTTATCAGCTTATGTCCACGGCCTAAGGTTAATTTACGTAGAAATGTTTAACAAGTTCTATGAGGGTGGTGGAGTTAAATTTAGAGAAATGTTAGAAGATACTAAAAAGATTATCATTAATAAAAGGAGGAAATAATGAGTAACTTTTTTATTGAAAATGGCGGAATTATACTAGCAGTACTTGGAATGGCAATGGCTACATTTTTACCAGGCTCAGGATCAGCCAGGGGAACAGGTATGGCAGGTGAGGCTGCAGCAGCCCTCACAGTAGAACAACCAGAAAAATTTGGTAAGGCATTAGTACTTCAATTATTGCCAGGTACCCAAGGCCTTTACGGCTTCGTAATAGCTTTCTTTATCATGCTAAGACTTGATGGGAATGTTGATTTTGCAAAGGGTCTATACTTCTTTATGGCTTCTTTACCAATAGCTATAGCAGGTTATACATCAGCAATCGCTCAGGCAAAGGTAGCAGTAGCAGGTATTAATATCCTAGCTAAGAAGGAAGACGAATTTATCAAGGGCGTTGTTTACGCAGTAATGGTTGAGCTTTACGCAATCCTAGCCCTAGTTATCTCCCTACTCCTTGTTTTAAGAGCGTAATATTAGGATAAGATTATGAATAATCTTGATTTAATATTAGAATCTATAAAAAATAAAGCAGAAGAAGAAAAAAATCAGATATTAGACGAGGCAAGGGCCGAAGCGAAAGAAATCACTGACCAAGCTAAGAGTAAGGCTAGTGAAGAAGTAAAAATCATCATGGATAAGGCAGAAAAAGAAGCTGCCACAACCCTTACTAACGAAGAACTCTCTTCATCTCGTAAGGGCCGTGATATAAAAATAAGAGCCAAAAATGAGCTAATAGACCAAGTTATTGACAGGGTGTTAGCTGAGCTTAAAAATTTGGATGGCCCAGCCTACAAGAAATTTGTCCTAAATAGACTCGAGGGCTTTCCACATTCAAGTGCAGAAATCATCCTTAAAGAGGGAGAAGATTTCGCCTTCGATTCTAGCGACCTAAAGGGACTTAGGGTGGCAAGTGAAAGTACAAACGATGGTTTTATCATAAAAGATGGTAATGTCACCTACGATAATTCTTTTTCATCAATCATAGAATACGAAAGAGATGAAATCAAAAAAATAATATCTGACGCACTTTTTACTAAGGAAGAAATATGAAAAGAGAAAACTTCATAGCAGCTTCTACTTCCACTAGGATTTATGAAGATGATCTGCTTAAGGCCCGTGACCTTGAAAGACTAAATGACTATGAAAGTTTAAGCGAAGTGTTAAATGCTCTAAATGATTCATCCTATGCCAGCGCAATAGGAGAGCTTGACAGGGATGAGGAGTATGAGAAAATCCTAAATAAGGAATTAGTTAAGGTCTATGGGAAAATAGCTGATGTGACTCCTGATAAAAATATCAGCCAGTACCTAATCGAAAAATATAATTTCCATAACCTAAAACTTTTGGTAAAAGAACTTATCCAAGAAGAAGATTATTCCAAAATCTATTCGCCTATGGCAAATGTGGATACAGCCTTCATCAAAAGGGAACTTTTAAAGGCTACAGATGGGGATGTTTCTGTTGGTTCTATTGGAAAAAAGGAAGATAGGGAAATTTATCTTGCCTATGCCCAAAAAGCTCTTAATGCTTATAGGCAAAGCGAAAACCCTGCCATGATAGACATATCCCTTGATAAGTCCTATTATGAAAGGGAGCTTGATCTTGCAGAGGCGACTGGAATAGAAAGTTTGCTTACTTATACAAAGGAAGCAATCGACCTTGCCAATATCAAGACTCTCCTAAGGATTAGGGGACAAAAACTTGACTTTGATCATTTGAAAAATGCCCTAATCGAAGGAGGCAACCTCGATAAAAATGATGTTCTTGCTATGATAAGCATGGACGAAAACGAGATTGTATCCAAGACTTCAAGCCTTAAGGTGAATTCCTACCTCAAAAAAAGTTTGGATAGGGATAAAAATGACAAGGAAAATCTTCTTGACCTTGAAAAGGCCATCGATGATCACTTTATGGACTTTGCCAAAAAAGCAAAAGCCATGACCTATGGCCCAGAAGTTTTGTTAGGATTTTTGATTGCCAAAGAGCAAGAGATTAAAAACCTAAGGATAATCTTTATCTCTAAGTTAAATTCACTTCCAAAAGACTTTACTAGGGAAAGGTTAAGAGAAACTTATGTATAAAATAGGAGTAATTGGCGATAAGGATTCGATTTTAGCGTTCAAGGCTATTGGAATTGACGCCTTTACAGCCATTGACGACAAAGACGCAAGTAAACTAATAGACAAGCTTGCCGGTGAAGGCTACGGAGTGATTTTTATCACTGAAGCCATGGCAGAGCTTGTAAGCGAAACTATAGATAAATACAGAGAATCTATGACTCCAGCCATTATCCTAATTCCTTCTAACAAGGGATCACTTGGTATTGGCCTTGCTGACATCAACCGTTCGGTTGAAAAGGCAGTTGGAGCTAACATTCTAAATTAAAGGAGCTTAATTTGAATATAGGTAAAATTACTAAAGTATCTGGACCACTTATAGAGGCAGAGGGTCTAACCGATGCTAATATCTATGACGTGGTTGAGGTATCAAAAGATAAGCTCATCGGTGAAATAATAGAGATGAGGGGAGATGTCGCAAGTATCCAAGTTTACGAAGAGACAACTGGTATAGGCCCTGGCGATGAAGTTAGATCAACTGGCAGACCTTTGTCAGTAGAGCTTGGACCTGGTATGCTCGAGAGAATGTACGATGGTATTCAAAGACCACTTGAAAAACTTGAAATGCTTGCAGGAAATTTCCTAGAAAAAGGAGTAACAGCACCAGCCCTAGACAGGGAAAAACTATGGGATTTTGAGCCGGTAGCAAAGGTTGGAGACGACCTTGTAGCAGGTGATATCCTTGGAATGGTAGAAGAAACTACAGTTATTACCCACAAGGTTATGGTGCCTTACGGAGTAAGTGGAAAACTTAAAGATATAAAAGCAGGTCAGTTTACTGTAGCTGACACCATTGCTGTCGTCGAGACAGAAGACGGCGATAAGGAATTAAATATGATCCAATATTGGCCAGTAAGGAAGGGAAGACCAATCAAGGAAAAAATCGACCCTAACGAACCACTAATCACTGGCCAAAGGGTAATAGATACCTTCTTCCCTGTTGCCAAGGGTGGTACTGCAGCCATTCCAGGACCATTTGGTTCAGGCAAGACCGTTGTTCAACACCAGATAGCAAAATTTGCTGATGCTGATATCGTAATTTACGTTGGTTGTGGCGAGCGTGGTAATGAGATGACTGACGTACTAAATGAATTTCCTGAACTAGTTGACCCAAAAACTGGCGAATCAATCATGAAACGTACAGTGCTAATTGCAAATACATCAAACATGCCAGTAGCTGCCAGGGAAGCGTCAATTTATACAGGTATTACTCTTGCAGAATACTACAGAGACATGGGTTACAATGTAGCTATGATGGCTGATTCTACATCAAGATGGGCAGAAGCCCTCCGTGAGATGAGTGGTCGTTTGGAAGAGATGCCAGGTGATGAAGGATATCCTGCTTATCTTGCCAGCCGTGTTGCTGATTTCTACGAAAGAGCCGGCAAGGTCAGGGTTTTAGGTAAAAGAGATGACATCGGTACCCTTTCAGTAATAGGAGCCGTATCTCCTCCAGGTGGAGATATGTCAGAGCCAGTAACCCAGGCAACCCTACGTATTGTTAAGGTCTTCTGGGGACTTGATTACGATTTGTCCTACCAAAGACACTTCCCAGCTATTAACTGGTTATCATCTTATTCTCTCTACCAAGACAAGATGGATAAGTTTATAGACGAAAATGTTGACGAAGAATTCTCAACTATGAGAAAACGCGCCATGAGTCTCTTGCAACAAGAATCAGGACTCCTGGAAGTAGTAAGGCTTGTTGGACGTGACGCCCTATCTGATGATGATAAGTTAAAATTAAATGTTACTAAGTCAATCAGAGAGGATTACCTCCAACAAAACGCCTTCCACGATGTGGATACCTACTGCTCACTAGGCAAACAAGATAAGATGCTAGGTCTAATTTTATATAACTATGATAAGTGTCTAGAAGCCTTGTCAAAGGGCGTTGAGATTAAGAAACTTGAAGGTCTTGACGTTAACGAATCAATTTCAAGATTAAAACTAATTAGCGAAGACAACAAATTAAGATTTGATGAAATCAGATCAGAGATTGACTCAGCAATTAGCAAGCTAATAAAGGAGGCATAGACGGATGTTAAAAGAATATAGAACTGTAACAGAAGTAGTTGGCCCTCTTATGCTTGTTGAAGGCGTTGAGGGAGTAAACTTCGAAGAATTAGTAGATATAAAACTTCAAACTGGCGAACACAGGAGAGGCAGGGTTATAGAAATCGATAAGGATCGTGCCATGGTTCAGCTTTTTGAAGGTTCAAGCGGAATCAACCTTGAAGGCACATCTGTAAGATTTTTAGGTAGACCCCTAGAACTTGCAGTAAGTGAAGACATGATTGGTCGTGCCTTTAACGGTCTAGGTGAAGTTATAGATGACGGCCCAGAAATAATTCCAGAAGATAAGAGGGATGTGAATGGTACAGCTATAAACCCTGTATCAAGAGATTACCCATCAGAATTTATCCAAACTGGAATCTCAACTATAGATGGCTTAAACACTCTTGTAAGGGGTCAAAAGCTTCCAATCTTTTCTGGAAATGGTCTGCCACACAACCAAGTAGCAGCTCAAATTGCCAGACAAGCTAAGGTATTGGGAGATGACGAGGGATTCGCTGTAGTCTTCGCTGCTATAGGTATTACCTTCGAAGAAGCCCAATTCTTTATGGATGACTTTAAGAAAACAGGAGCCATTGACCGTTCGGTTTTATTTATAAACCTAGCTGACGACCCAGCCATCGAACGTCTTTCAACACCAAAAATGGCCCTTACTTGTGCAGAATACCTTGCCTTTGAAAAGGACATGCAAGTATTAGTAATCATGACAGACATGACCAACTACGCAGAAGCCCTTCGTGAAGTATCTGCAGCCCGTAAAGAAGTGCCAGGCAGACGTGGCTACCCAGGATATCTATACACAGACCTTTCTACAATCTATGAAAGGGCAGGTAAACTTCGTGGCAAACCAGGAACTATTACTCAAATTCCTATTTTATCAATGCCAGAAGATGACATTACCCACCCAATTCCAGACCTAACAGGTTATATTACCGAAGGACAAATTATCCTAAGTCGTGACCTTTACAACCAAGGCATAGCACCACCTGTATCTATCCTTCCATCCCTATCAAGGTTAAAAGATAAGGGTATAGGTAGGGGCAAGACTAGAGAAGACCACGCAGATACCATGAACCAAATCTACGCAGCCTACGCTTCAGGTGTGGATGCTAGAGAGCTTCAAAAAATCCTCGGTGACTCTGCCCTATCAGCTGCCGACCTAGCCTTTGCAGAATTTGCTAAGGCCTTTGAAGAAAAATATATAAACCAAGGTTATTACACAAATAGGTCAATCGAAGAGACTCTTAACTTGGGTTGGGAACTCTTAAAGATAATTCCAAAATCAGAGCTTAAGAGAATTGACGACGCCCTAATAGAAAAATACATGGACTAGCCTATGGCAAAGCTAAAAGTAACCCCTACTAGGATGAACCTAAACGCTCTAAAGGGAAGACTTGCCACTGCCAAAAGAGGATACAAACTCCTTAAAGATAAGCAAGATGAGTTGATGAGGCAATTCTTGGAGCTTATCAGGGAAAATAAAAAACTTAGAGAAGATGTAGAAAAGGAATTATCAGACTCTTTTGCAGCCTTTTTGATGGCATCAGCCTTCATGAGTCCAGAAATCCTCGAAGAAGCAGTAAGCTTTCCTACCCAGGAAGTTGGCGTTGACATTACAAGTAAAAACGTCATGAGCGTTAGGATTCCTAAGATGGAATTTAAGGTAAAGGTAAACGAAAAAGCTTCGATGTTTCCCTACGGCTACGCCACAACAAGCGTAGGCTTAGATGAAGCAATCCTAAAGCTAAACCATGTAGTAGATAGGCTTTTGCAATTAGCTGAGCTTGAAAAAACAACCCAGCTAATGGCAGATGAGATTGAATCGACAAGAAGAAGGGTAAACGCCCTAGAATACAGGACCATCCCAGATCTTGAAGAAACAATCAAATACATCAGAGCCAAACTAGAAGAAAACGAAAGAGCAACCATATCAAGACTAATGAAAGTCAAAGATATAATTTCAGAAGAAAGATAAGAACACCACCGATTTTTCGGTGGTTTTTTTCTGTGTGAATTTATAGTGTTATCCGCCATTTCGACGACCGAAGGGAGGAGAAATCTTATAAAGAAAAGAAAGACTCAGATAAGGAAAATCACCATCAGATTTTTTAAATAAATTAGACTAAAAATTTCAAAATAATATTTATTAGGTAATTTCCTTCCGATTTTAGGTAAAACTAGATATAGTCGATGTTTTACCCTTTCTTATATTTTTAAATTCAGTATAATGTTAAACGTGCTTATTTTAAGCTTTTATTTTTATTATAGATTATTTAGATAGAGGAAGGTTTTTATGAAGAAGAAAAATATGAAACTTGCCCTTTGTGTGGGGCTTGTTTTGATAATTTTATCAATATATATTTCCCTTACAGAGGCCAATACTTTTGCTACTGCTTGGGCGCTTTTTCCGCCTGTGCTTGCTATTTTTATGGCACTTTTGACCAAGGAAGTTTATTCGTCCTTGTTTTTGGGAATCATAGTCGGAGGGATTTTAGGATCTGGTGGTTCACTTTCTAAATCCCTTGATAATGTAGTTGAAAAAGGGCTTATAACTTCTGTTTCCCAAACTGCGGGGATTTTTATTTTCCTTGTTGTTTTGGGAATCATGGTTGTTTTGATAAATCATTCGGGTGGGTCAAGGGCCTTTGGTGAATTTGCCCACTCAAAGATAAAATCGAGAAAGGCCGCCCAACTTTCGACCTTTTTCCTTTGCTCCATGCTTTTTATTGACGATTATTTTAATTGCCTGACATCAGGCTCTGTCATGAAGCCGGTGACTGACTCCTACAAGATTTCAAGGGCCAAACTTGCCTATATCATAGACTCAACAGCAGCTCCAATTTGTATGATTGCACCGATTTCATCTTGGTCAGCGGCGGTTTCTGGCTATGCTGAGGGGATTTCTGGCATAGAAATGTTTGTAAGGTCTATTCCCTTCAATTTCTATTCGCTTTTGACCTTGGTTTTTGTAGTGTCAATCATACTTTTTGACAACGACTTTGGTCCGATGAAGGATGTTGAGAAAAAAGCTATGGAAACAGGGGACCTTGGAGCTCTTAAGACAAGTAAAATTACAGCAGAAGACGGCAATCCAAACGGAAAAGTGATTGACCTTATCTTTCCGATTTTGGTTTTGATCCTTGTTTCTGTTTTATCTTTAGTCTACGTTGGGGGATTTTTTGATCCTGCAAGTGAATTTTACAGAGACTTTGTGAATGCCTTTGCCAATACAGATTCATCTGTAGCCCTTGCAATGGGGTCTCTTTTTGCCCTTATCATTTCCATAATTTATTTTGTAATTAGGGGCGTGATTAGCTTTGAAAAGTCAATGGAAAGTCTGTCTGAAGGATTTTCTTCTATGGTTGGGGCGATTTTAATCCTAACTATGGCTACAAGCCTCAAAAATATTTCAAACGACCTCTTGGGTTCCCAAGAATTTGTTGGAAATCTAATGAAGGGGGCAGTTGGAAGCCTAAATTCATTTTTACCTGCAGTTATCTTTGTGGTTGCAATCTGCCTTGCCTTTGCCACAGGAACAAGTTGGGGAACTTTTGGGATTTTGATTCCAATAATAACTGCCATGTTTGAAATAGGTCAACCTTTGTTTTTCATAGGCATTTCTGCTTGCCTATCTGGGGCAGTTTGCGGTGACCACATTTCGCCAATTTCAGATACAACCATAATGTCATCAGCAGGTGCAGGTTGTGTCCATGTTGACCACGTCAAAACCCAGTTAGCCTATGGGCTCACAGTCGCAGGCATTGCCAGTATTTCCTACATCATCGCTGGCTTTACCCATTCGGCAATAATTTCCCTTGCCTTTGGGATTTTTGCAATCATGGTCTTTATGGTGGTTTTAAAATCTATAAATAAATCGCTAGCCTAAGTGCGGGGATTTTTTGACAAGGAAGTTACTATCCCATAGAATGATTAAGATATTTGAAAAATAGGAGTTTACATGGAATATATTTATAAATTTGATACGGATAATGGTTTTGAAGAAACGACCATGCCAAAGTTTTATGATGCCATAGAAGACGACGACTTTTATCTAATGTATTTAGGAAAGGCTGATTTTATTGACTTTGCTAAAAAATATAAGCTTGATAATGCCTTGGTCGACCTCCTTGTCACAGAAAATAGCAAAAAATCCTATGTGGCAGTTGAGGATACCTACACCTTTGCGATTTTAGAGCTTTTAGACATAAGGGGCAATCTTGATACATCAGACCTCATTGGTTTTTATATAGAAAATAATAGGCTAGTTGTGGTTGATATGTACGACAAGGACGATTCCACAACTCGAGCCTTCAACAAGATGGTGGCCAAGAGATTTTCATCAAGGTCGCCAGGCCGTGCCCTAAAACACTTTATAACAGCCCTAATTGATAAACATACAAAGATTTTTGATCAGATAAAAGATTCAACAGCCCAAATAGAGGATTCGATAATAAATAACAAGTCAAACAAGGATAAGATTGGAGTGATTTCTGATAATAGGCACAAGGCTCTAAATCTTTACACATCCTACGAGAGACTCCTAGATACAATCGAAGTTTTTGTAGAAAATGAAAATGAAATCTTTGATGATGACGACATCAAACACTTAAAATCCCTAGCCTATAGGGTTGAAAGATATTCGGCGAATATTTCCTATTTGTCCGACTACATTACCAATGTCAAGGACTCCTACGATTCAAAAATGGACCTAACTATGAACTCAACTATGAAAATCCTCACAGTTGTAACTACGATTTTCACCCCGATTACAGTCCTAACTGGCTGGTACGGGATGAATTTTGAAAACATGCCGGAACTTAGCTGGGAATTTGGCTATATGTATATCATCGGCCTATCTATCCTAAGCGTAATAATTTGCTATCTTTTATTTAAAAAGATTGACAAATAGGCTCTGCCTTTGACAAGGGCGATGATTGTTGATATAGTCAAAGAGAATTATATATAAAGGAGAAAATATGGACTCTGTTCCCTACCACAGTTTAATTTTGGTTTTAATAGTAATTTTTTTAATTTTGATAAATGGGTTTTTTACAGCCCTCCATACTGGAGTGATCAGTCTTTCCCAGGATAGGCTTCGTGATTTAGAAGAAAAGGGCAGCAAGGATGCTGAAGTGTTGTTGAAAATAACTTCCAACCAAGACAGGCTAAACCAGTCTTTTTCTATGATAAATTCGGTCCTATCTCTTGTCACAGTCGCTTTTATAGCTGATATGATAAGGGATTGTAAATTTATTATGAATTATGTTTCCATGAAGACTGCGCTTTTAATCACTATCTTGCTTTACATAGTAATAAAAATAATTTTTGTAGATAAGATTCCCCAAAGGATAGGTGTTAGAAATCCTCTGGGTTTTGCCCTTAATACCACAGGCACTTTGAGGCTGGCCCTTGCCTTAACCAAGCCTTTTGTTCTTATCACAGACTATGTGACAAATTTTATTATGAAAATTTTTGGCATAGAGGCAGGCGTTATCCAAAAAGAAGTCACCAACGAACAGATAAAGTCAATTGTTCAAATCGGTGAAGACCAGGGCATCATTAGGCCTATGGAATCAAAGATGATTCATTCTATAATGAATTTTGACGACATTATTGTAGAAGAAATCATGACAGCAAGGACCGATGTTTTTATGATTGACATCAACGACAAGGACAGGGAATACATGGACGAATTTATTAAAATTCGCCATAACAGGATTCCTATTTATGAAGACGATGTTGACAATATCTTGGGAATCCTATATACCAAGGACTACCTCTTGGAGGCGACCAAGGTGGGGCTTTCTAATGTAGATCTCGAAAAATTAATCAGACCTGCCTACTTTGCACCGGATAAAATCGAAGCTGACAAGCTTTTTTCTGACATGCAAAAGGGTCACATTCATATGGCGATTTTGATTGACGAATACGGTGGTTTTTCAGGTGTAATCACCATGGAAGATTTGATTGAAGAAATCGTAGGCGATATGGAAGATAGTTTTGACTACGATATTCCAGAAATAAAAATCAACAGCAAAAATGTCTTTGTGGTCAAGGCTTCAATTGGCATTAAGGACTTAAATGAGAAAATTCCAATAAATATTGACGAAGAAAACGAAAATTACGATTCGCTCGGTGGCTTTATTATAGACAAGCTCGGATATATACCAGAAGCAGGTGATAATGAAACCATAATCTACAACGGCTATGAAATAAAAATCCTCTACATGGAAGATAACAGGATAAAGGCTTGTAGGATTAGAAAATTAAAAGACAAGCCAGACGAGCATAAAACCGAAGAAGAATCTGAAGAAAAAAACGAAGAAAAATAATAACGTCCAGCCAAGACCTGTTACTGTATCCCTATGACGGATTTAGGACTCAGGTTATGGCTGGGCATTTTTTATTCTATCATTAGCAAAAAGAGACCTTCACCTTAGACTTGTCTGTAAGAGGCCTCCCAGCCATTTTTAGGTCAGACCTAAGTCCCTCGTACATCTTATCAAATCTTTCGCTATTAAGACCCAGTCCCCTTGAGTATTTTCAAAAAGACTTTTGTCATCATTAGTCAGGGCATCAACAATTTTATAAGACCTATCTACAAAATCATGGTTGTCTTTTTTTTATTTTTTGTTTTTAGAAATGCTTTTTAATATAGTTTTCCTAAAATCTACTGAAAACTTTTATTAGTTAAAAAATTATTAAGAAAGCCCTTGCATTTTATAGAGATATGTGATATATTAAAATCACGAAAACGATACCGAGAATGTTTTCGAAATCTTGCTTGATTATCTGGATTTCAAAGCATGGATATATAAATGATTCGGTAGAGTGAAATAAACGGAGGAAAGTATATGAAAATCAAGAAAACGTTACTAGCAGGTGCCCTAGTCCTTGCAGGCGCTCTTGCCTTTACAGGTTGTGGCAAATCAAACGATGGTGGAAAAGATGCTGGAGAAAAGAAAGAAGCTGGCAAAGCATCAGTTTACTACCTAAATTTCAAACCAGAAGTTGAAGAAGTCTGGAAAGAAATAGCTGCTAAATACGAAGAAGAAACTGGCGTTCCAGTTAAGGTTGTGACAGCTGCATCAGGAACTTATGAGTCTACTCTTAAGGCAGAAATTACAAAAGATGATGCACCAACCCTATTCCAAATCAATGGTCCAATCGGCTATCAAAATTGGAAAGATTATACAAAAGATCTAAAGGATACAGAAATTTATTCTCACCTAGTAGATAAGGACCTAGCTGTTAAAGACGGTGAAGGCGTTTATGGTATTCCTTATGTAGTTGAAGGTTATGGTATAATTTATAATGACGCTTTAGTTCAAAAATATATTGGTCTTGATGGAGCAAAGATTAAATCTGTAGATGAAATTAATAACTTTGCTAAACTTAAAGAAGTTGCTGAAGATATGCAAGCTAAGAAAGACAAACTTGGCATCCAAGGTGCTTTTGCTTGTACATCACTTAAACCAGGTGAAGACTGGAGATGGCAAACTCACTTAGCTAACCTTCCAATCTTCTACGAATATAGAGATAACAAAACAAAAGATATGGCAGAAGTTGAATTTAAGTATGACAAAGAATACAAAAATATCTTTGACCTATACCTACAAAACTCAACTGTAGCTCCAGAAGTACTAACAGGTAAAGCTGTTACAGACTCAATGGCAGAATTTGCTCTTGAACAAGCAGTATTTGTCCAAAACGGTAACTGGGCTTGGAGTCAAATATCAGAAGTGTCTGGCAACAAGGTTAAAGAAGAAAATATTAAATTCCTTCCTATCTATACAGGTGTAAAAGGCGAAGAAAAACAATCTATCTGTGTTGGTACAGAAAACTTCTTCTCAATCAACTCAAAAGCTAGCGAAGAAAATCAAAAAGCTACAGAAGATTTCCTAAAATGGTTATTCACATCTGACGAAGGAAAAGACTTTGTAACAAATAAACTTGGATTCATTGCACCATTTGATACTTTCAAAGAAGAAGATCAACCAAAAGACCCACTTGCTAAAGAAGTAGCAAGATATATGTCAAACAAAGACCTCTACAACGTAGACTGGAACTTCACATCATTCCCAAGCCAAGCTTTCAAAGATTTCTTTGGTCAAGCTCTTGGACAATATGCATCAGGCTCAATGAAATGGGACGAAGTTAAAGAAGCCTTTGTAACAAGTTGGAAAGACGAAAAAGCAGCAACAAGTCAAGAAAAATAAACTTTAGCTGAATGAATATATGGTCTGAATGTATTGACTAAGCTTACGGCATGAAGATACATTCAGACCTTTTTTTAAAAGTATAAAAAAGGAGGTTTTTATGCAAAAGATTTTAAAGAAATATTTCCCAGTCTTTGTCCTCCCTACTTTTTTGGTATTCATGATAGTGTTCATAATTCCCTTTATTCTAGGTGCGGGCCTATCCTTCACCCAGTTTACAACTATCTTCAATGCTAAATTTGTAGGTCTACAAAATTATATTACAGCCTTCTCACGTGGACAGAGATTTGGATCTGCTTTTATATTTACTGTTATTTTTACAATAGTTTGTGTAATTAGTATAAATATCCTAGCCTTTGCCCTAGCCCTAGTTTTAACACGCAAAATCAAGGGAGCTAACCTATTTAGAACAGTATTTTTTATGCCAAACCTTATAGGTGGTATAGTTCTTGGTTATACTTGGCAGGTAATGATTGATGCAGTATTGTTAAGTTATGGCAAAACTATGCTTGCTGATGCTAAGTTTGGTTTTTGGGGTTTGGTAATTCTTATGAATTGGCAGATGATCGGTTACATGATGGTAATTTATATAGCAGGTCTTCAAAATGTACCTCAAGAATTAATCGAAGCAGCAGAAATAGACGGAGCAAATAAGTGGCAAATTCTAAAGAGCATTACCATCCCTATGGTTATGCCATCAATTACAATTTGTACCTTCCTAACCCTTGCTAATTCCTTTAAGCTCTACGATCAAAACCTTGCCCTAACAGCAGGTGCACCATTGTATAAGACAGAGATGTTGGCAATGAATATAGTAGATACTATGTTCTCTAGAGTTGGTTTTGAGGGTGTTGGCCAGGCCAAGGCAGTTATATTCTTCCTAATAGTGGCCTTCATTGCCTTTATTCAAATAAAACTTACAAGCGAAAAAGAGGTGGAACATTAAATGAAAGAAAAAACTATAAATAAAATTTTATTTATCTTACTACTTGTCTTGCTTGTGGTATTCTTATTCCCAATAGCCTTTATAGTTATGAACTCTTTTAAGGGCAAGTTCTTTATATCAGACTCGCCTTTTACCATTCCAAGTGGAGAAGCTTTTGCAGGGTTGGAGAATTATGTGGTAGGCTTAGCTAAGACTGGATTTTTCCAAGCAGCAGGTTGGTCATTTTTCATAACCCTAGTTTCTGTTGGCGTCGTTGTAGTTTTTTCTGCTATGACAGCTTATTATTTAACCAGAGTTAAGACTTGGTGGACAAAAACTATCTATTATTTGTTTGTATTTTCAATGATAGTGCCTTTCCAAATGGTAATGTTCCCTACAATAAAGGTTGCAGACTACCTTCACCTAAATAACCCAATCGGTATGGTTATCCTATACCTAGGCTTTGGTTCGGGTCTATCTGTGTTTATGTTTTCAGGCTTTATCAAATCAATCCCAATGGAGATAGAAGAAGCATCTATGCTAGATGGCTGTTCACCTATCAAGCACTTTTTCTATATCATATTTCCGATTTTAAAGCCAACAGCTATAACAGTTGCGATTTTAAATACCATGTGGATATGGAATGACTACCTCCTACCATACTTGGTTATAGGAGTGTCTACTCCATACAAGACTATCCCAGTTGTTGTGCAGATGCTTGTAGGATCAAATGGTAATAAGGATATGGGAGCTATGATGGCTATGCTGGTTTTATCGATGGTTCCAGTAATAGTCTTCTACCTAACTATGCAAAAATATATAGTAAAATCCGTAGCAGCTGGGGCTGTGAAAGGTTAAGCTTATGACAACTCCAACTATTAAGGACATAGCATCTATTTGTGGAGTAAGTGTAAGCACAGTTTCTAGAGCTATAAATGACGCCGAAGGGATAAGCTCGACAACAAGGAGAAAAATTCTTGCAACAATTAAAAAAACTGGCTATGTGCCAGATGCGAATGCAAGAAACCTAAAGATAAGCAAAAACAAAATCATAGCAGTCTTAATCAAAGGTATAACCAACCCCTTCTTCACACCTCTTATAAAGGTAATAGAGGAAGAAATAAGTAAGACAGACTATTCTTTTGTCCTAACCAAGGTTGAAGAGCACTTATCAGAGGTTGATGTTGCAACTAGAGTTGTAAAAACTTTAAAACCAGAAGGAATTATTTTTCTAGGTGGTCATTTTGTGAGCGATCGTAAGGAATTAAACGCCATTGGTGTCCCTTATTCGATGACAACCATAGTAAATAAAGACATAATTAATAAAAATTCAACATGTGTAGGAATAGATGATTATAAGGAAAGTGCCAGGATGGTTGACTACTTAGTTAGCCTGGGCCATAAAAAGATTGCCTTCATAGCTGCAAGGTCTGATGACTTAAGTATCGGTCACCTAAGACTTGAAGGATACAAGAAGGCTCTTGCCAAGCATGGCATAGCCTTTGATCAAAGTCTAGTAATCTATCCACCTAAGGGATTAAATCCATATTCCCTCTACCACGGTTATGAATCAGGTAAAAAAATTGTGAAAGATGGGTTAGACTGCACAGCTATCTTTGCCATATCTGACTTAGTAGCAATTGGCGCTATAAAAGCTTTAAATGATATGGGAAAATCAGTTCCTGGAGATTTTTCGGTGGCAGGTTTTGATGGACTTGAGATAAATGAATTTCTAATCCATCCAATTACAACTATAGCCCAGCCAACAAGCAAGATAGCCTACACATCTGTTAAGGAATTATTTAAGATAATCAATAAGAAAGAATATAATGAAGTAACAAGTTTTGATGCCGATCTTTTTATCGGCGAAACAACAGCAGAAATAAGAAAGGTGTGAATATGGAAAAAGCAGGAATTTTATGGCCCCTTGCTAGCCTGAATGGCAACCATGGTATAGGTGATTTTGGCAAGGCGAGCTATGACTTCATAGATATTAGTAAAAAAGCAGGATTTGATATGTGGCAAATCCTTCCCCTAAATCCTCTAGGATATGGTAATTCACCATATCAACCTTACTCATCTTATGCAGGAGATGAGGTCTATATATCCTTGGATATGCTTTATGAAGATGGTCTACTAGATGAAAAAGTAGCTCCACTTAAGCAGGAAGATAGGATAGACTATAATTTTGTAAGAGACTTTAAGGGTAAATACCTAAAGAAAGCTTATGAGAAATTTAAGGAAAAGGGCCTTGATAAAACTGAGGCCTACAAGGAATTTTTAAAATTCGACTTTGTATATGATTATGCAGTTTTTATAAGCTTCAAAAAAGATAATGACCTTATAGCTTGGAATGAATGGCCACAAGAACAAAAGTCATGGATAATTGACAGGAAGCTTGACCTAAGCCCTTATGAAGAGCAAATAGGTTATGAAATTTTCGTCCAATATATTTTCTATGTTCAATGGATGAAATTAAAGGCTTATGCCAACAAAAAAGGTCTTAAAATCATCGGTGATATTCCATTCTATGTAGGACTTGATAGCCTAGATGTTTGGCAAAATCAAAAATATTTTGAGATTACCGAGGAAGGCAAGCCAATCCTAATAGCAGGAGTGCCACCAGATGCCTTTTCAGACCTAGGACAAAGGTGGGGAAACCCAATCTATAAGTGGGATGAGCTTGAAAAAGACGATTTTAAATTTTGGATTGATAGACTAGCTTACAATGCAAAATTGTATGACATCGTAAGACTTGATCACTTCAGAGCCTTTGACACCTATTGGCAAATTGATGCGAAAAACGACACAGCTGTAGAAGGTGAATGGATTTGTGCACCTGGCTTTAAACTTTTTGACAAAATCACAGAAGAACTTAAAGATGTAGAATTTATCGCAGAAGACCTCGGCACAATGATGCCAGGAGTCTACAAACTTCGTGACCACTATGACCTTAAGGGAATGGTAATTATCCAAGAAAACCTAAGACCTTGGGAAGACCACCTAGTTGATGCTAGAGAAAATTCTGTTGCATACCCAGGCACCCATGACAATAAGACCCTTTTCCAATGGTATGGGGAACTTAGCAAGGATCAAAAAGAATCTATTGTAAAATATTTTAGAGATTTAGGTATAGACAACGGAGACCTAGCGATAGATTTCTTTGACTATAGCATGGGCCTACCTAGTGAATATGTAATAGTATCTCTTGGAGATATCTTAGGCTTTGGTGAAGAAGCAAGGATAAATGAGCCTTCAACTTTAAATGACAAAAACTGGTCTTTTAAATTAAAAGACTTAAGTGCCTTTGCCAATAAAGAAGAAGCTATAAGAAAAAGTATAGAGAAAAACAAGGCTTGTAATTAAAGCTAAGGGAGGAAATATGGCGAATTTAAGCCTAAGAAACATAAATAAAATTTATGATAATGGTTTCCATGCTGTAAAAGATTTCAACATGGAAATTGAAGATAAGGAATTTATTATTTTTGTAGGCCCATCAGGTTGTGGTAAGTCAACAACCCTAAGGATGATAGCAGGTCTTGAAGAAATATCAAATGGTACCCTTGAAATAGATGGCGTAAAAATGAATGATACCCTACCAAAAGATAGGGATATAGCTATGGTTTTTCAAAACTATGCCCTTTACCCACACATGACAATCTATGACAACATGGCTTTCTCACTTAAGATTAACAAGATGAGCAAGGATGAAATTGACAAAAAAGTTAGGGAAGCTGCAGAAATTTTGGGAATAACAAATCTTCTTGATAGAAAACCTAAACAACTTTCAGGTGGTCAAAGACAAAGAGTTGCTATGGGAAGGGCAATTGTTCGTAATCCAAAAGTATTCTTAATGGATGAGCCTCTTTCAAACCTTGATGCTAAATTAAGGGTTCAAATGAGGATAGAAATTGCAAGGCTCCATAAAAAGCTTGGCACAACTATGATCTATGTCACCCACGACCAAACCGAAGCTATGACTCTTGGCACAAGGATAGTTGTAATGAAAGATGGTGAAGTCCAACAGATAGACAGCCCACAAATGCTTTACGACCACCCAAACAATCTTTTTGTAGCAAGTTTCATAGGTTCTCCTCAGATAAATTTAATAGAAACTGAAGTTACAGAAGTAGATGCAAAAATTTATCTAGCAAACCCTTACTTTAAGTTTGAAATGCCTGCTGACAAGGCCAAGGTCCTAAAGGACAAGGGCTATGTAGGCAAGAAGGTAATCTTTGGTATCAGACCAGAATCAATTCACGTTGCTGACGAAGTTCCTGGAGATTGCCTACCAAGCTCACCTGTAAAGAGCGTGGTAAAAGTTTATGAGCTAATGGGATCAGAAGTTCACCTATACTTTGACCTAGGCGAAACTCAGATGATAGCTAAGGCATCTTCAAGAACCAAGGCCAAAGAAGGCGAAGAAGTAGACTTCATCTTTGCCCTAGATAAGTCTTACCTATTTGACCCAGAAACAGAACTATTAATTCAATAATAAAAATCCCGCGACCATGCGGGATTTTTTGTGTGAATATTATTTTTCTTTCCATATATCATCTGGGTATATTCCATCTTCAAACATTTCTCCAAAGGCTTCTTGGGCTGGCCTTAGGTCTTCTTTGTAGGTAATTCCTATCCATTTTTCGTTGGTAGGTATAATTGTAATATCAGCAAGGTCTTCTTTAATCCATTCCCCAATCATGTCTGGCAAAACGTACTCACAAGTTTCCAAATTATTTTTGTTTTTTTCTAAATAGGTCACAAAATGTCTTTCTGCAAGGTCTATAAATTTTGGGAAAGACGCCCAGAGGTTCATGGAAACAAGACTTTCTAAATTAAGCAAGTCTGGGGCAAGCTTTTCTTTTGAAGAAAAAGTCCCGTCTTCCTTGTTATATTTTATTTCGTGAGTTTCAATGATATTTATGAGTTTATTTTCGTTATTTCCTACAGAAACGCCCCTGGTAACTGTGCCGTTATCAGAAAGGGTGTTTTTTAACTTGTAGCCTGCCATGGCAACTTGGAGTCTTCCTTCTTTTTCGGCTGGTGTCTTTAGTAAAAAGTTACGAAGGTCAATAAAAACCCCCTTGCCGTAGTAGTCATCAGCATTTATTACTAAAAATGGTTCGTTGACCAGCCCTTTGGTTGCAAGGACGGCATGGACTGTGCCCCAAGGTTTTTTCCTAGTTGTTGGAGAAATAAAATCACCAGGCAAAGTCAATTCCTGATAGGCGTATTCGACTTTGATAAATTTCTCGATTCTAGAGCCGATTACTTCCTTAAAATCTTTTTCTATATCTTTTCTTATAATAAATACAACTTTGTTAAAGCCGGCTTCGATTGCGTCAAAGATTGAATAATCAATGATTGTATAGCCGTTGGTATCCATTTTTGCAAGCTGTTTGATGCCCGCCTTATACCTTGAGCCAATCCCTGCCGCTAGAACAACAAGGGTAGTATCCATTTTATTTCCTTTCTTCATAGCCGTTAGGATTTTGAGATTGCCATCTCCAGGAATCTTCGCACATTTCTTTGATTCCATTTTCTGCCTTCCAGCCTAAAATTTCGTAGGCTTTTTTTGCATTGGCGTAGCATTTGGCAATGTCACCTTCCCTGCGGCCAACAATTTTATATGGGACCTTCCTTCCGGAAGCTTCTTCAAAAGCCTTCACTACTTCTAAAACAGAATATCCATTGCCTGTGGCAAGGTTAATTATAGAAACTCCGTCGAGCTTATCAAGCTTATCTATAGCACAAACATGGCCCTTGGCGAGATCTACAACGTGGATATAATCCCTAACGCCAGTACCGTCAACAGTGTCATAGTCATCCCCAAAAACTCTTAAGTAGTCGAGTTTTCCGACAGCAACTTGGGCTATATATGGGAGAAGGTTGTTTGGAATGCCCCTTGGGTCTTCGCCAATCCTGCCTGACTTGTGGGCACCAATTGGATTAAAGTACCTTAGTAGAACAATTTTCCAATCTGGATCTGATTTTTGAAGGTCAATCATAATTTGTTCCATCATAGACTTTGACCAACCGTAAGGGTTGGTGCATTCGCCCTTTGGGAAATCTTCTGTAATAGGTACACTCGCTGGGTTGCCATAAACAGTGGCAGATGAAGAAAAGATTAGGTTTTTACAGCCTACTTCCTTCATGGCTTCGAGAGTTGTAAGTGTGCCTGTGAGGTTGTTGTGGTAATATTCAAGTGGTTTTGAAACTGATTCGCCAACAGATTTGAGGGCTGCACAGTGGATTAGGACGTCGATTTTTTCCTTGGTTAAAACTTCTTTTAGTTTGTCTTTATCAAGAATATCTGCCTCGTAGAAGCTAACCTTCTTACCAGTTATTTCTTCTACCCTGTCAACAGCAATTTTTGATGAATTTGATAGGTTGTCGTAGATTACAACCTTATAATTTTTGTTTAATAATTCTACAGCAGTGTGGGTGCCAATATAGCCAGCCCCACCGGTTATCATTATATTTTTCATTATTCCTCCTATCTCTAAGGAAATACTTGCTTACTTAAGTATATCAAATATTGGGGCTTTTATTCAAGTTTTAATGCTTTAAAAAATTTTAAGAATAAGCAAAGAAATTTTATATATTAGATTTTGATTTGCAATATTATAAGGATTGAGTAAAGTAGTTACATAATATAAGACGATGATGGGATTAGTAGGTCGGATTTAACTTACAGAGAGAGGTGTAGCTGAGAAGCCTTAGTGACATTTTGACTGAATACCAACCCTGAGTTTCTTGTGACTAAGCAAGACGTACGACTACGATACAGTCCTAATGAGTAGTAAATTAGGTGGAACCACGGAATATTGCCGTCCTATTATCCTTTTGGATAGTAGGGCGTTTTTTATTCGTGATTTATAAAAATAAGGAGAAGATATGATTAAGATTAAATTACCAGACGAATCAGTAAAAGAATACGAAAAAGGTGTCCTTGTTGGCGATGTGACAAAAGACATCTCAATGGGTCTTTACAGGGCAGCTGTTGGTGCTGTTGTAAATGGAAAAGTTATGGGCTATGCTGAGCCAATCGAAGAAGACTCAGACTTTAGAGTTGTAAAATTCGAAGATGCAGAAGGCAAGGAAATTTTCTGGCACACAACAAGCCACGTTATGGCTGCTGCCATCAAGGAGCTTTGGCCAGAAACAAAATTTGCTATAGGACCTGCCATAGCAGATGGTTTCTACTATGATATGGACCTTGAGCACAGATTTACTCCAGAAGATTTAGAGAAAATCGAAAAGAAAATGAAAGAGATTGCTAAAAAAGATCTCAAATTAGAAAGAATTGAAGTTTCAAGAGACGAAGCTCTTAAAATGTTTAAGGAAGAAGGCCAAGACTACAAAGTAGAGTTAATCGAAGACCTTCCAAAAGATGAATTAATCACTCTTTATAAGATAGGCGATGCTTTCACAGACCTTTGCAGGGGACCACATCTTGAATCTACAAAGGAAATCAAGGCTATAAAACTAAAAGCAATTGCCGGTGCTTATTGGAAGGGAGATTCTGACAAGGCTATGCTTCAAAGAATCTACGGTATTTCTTTCCCAAAGGCAAAAGATCTTGAAGAATACGAAGAATTACAAAAAGAAATCGCTAGACGTGACCACAGAAAGATTGGTAAGGAAATGGACCTATTTGCTTTCCACGAAGAAGGACCAGGTTTCCCATTCTTCCATCCAAATGGCATGATCCTAATGAACGAGCTTCTTGGTTGGTGGAGAGGTGTCCTTGACAATTCTGGCTACGGAGAAATCAAAACTCCACTTATCCTAAATGAAGACCTATGGCATAGATCAGGCCACTGGGATCACTACAAGGAAAATATGTACTTCACAAAGATAGATGACGAAGATTACGCAATTAAGCCAATGAACTGCCCAGGTTCAGTTTTAACTTATGCATCTCGTCAACATTCTTATAGAGACCTACCAATCAGACTTGCAGAATTTGGACAAGTTCACAGACACGAATTATCTGGTACTTTACACGGTCTATTCAGAGTAAGAACATTCACCCAAGACGATGCTCACGTTTATTGCCTTCCAAGTCAAATCAAGGAAGAAGTTTACAAAATGATTGACCTTGCAGACCTTCTTTATTCTACATTTGGTTTCAAATACACAATGGAATTATCTACAAGACCAGATGACTACATGGGAGATATCAAGGATTGGGACTTCGCAGAAGAACAGCTAAAACTTGCCCTTGAAGAACGTGGCATTGATTATCAAATAAACCCAGGCGACGGTGCCTTCTACGGTCCAAAAATCGACTTCCACTTACTAGATGCAGCTAAGAGGGAATGGCAATGTGGTACAATCCAACTTGACTTCCAACTTCCTGCCAACTTTGAGCTTGAATATATAGACGAAAATGGTGAAAAGAAGAGACCAGTAATGCTCCACAGGGCCCTACTTGGTTCAGTTGAAAGATTTATCGGCGTTCTTACAGAACACTTTGCAGGTAGGTTCCCACTTTGGATTAACCCTAGACAAGTAGAAGTAATCCCAGTAGCAGACAGATTTGCTGACAAGGCTCATGAAATTGCAAAAGAAATCGAAAAAGCAGGTTTCAGGGTAGGAGTAGATGA
This sequence comes from Anaerococcus lactolyticus S7-1-13, assembly GCF_000758765.1. Lineage (NCBI taxonomy): Bacteria > Bacillati > Bacillota > Tissierellia > Tissierellales > Peptoniphilaceae > Anaerococcus > Anaerococcus lactolyticus. The sequence goes on along the minus strand of NZ_JRMW01000015.1, from coordinate 7,010 downwards.
GAGAAGCGAAGGCGTTGGCTACAAGATTAGGTCTGCTCAAATGATGAGAACAAACTACATGCTAGTAGTAGGTGATAAGGAAATTGAATCAGGTCTCCTAACAGTTAGAAATAGGGACGGCGAAGAAACAAAAGACGTTAACCTTGCTGACTTCATCGCAAAAATCTCTGAAGAAAGAGATTCTAAGTCAAGAGAATCAATCTATTAAGCCATGACTTTTAATGCGATTATCCTAGGCACTGACCACAACTCCTATTCGGTTGCCAGAAGTTTTTATGAAGCCTTTGACAAAAAACCAATAGTAGCTGGGTCAGCAGTCCTAGTTCCCTTTTATAAAACAAAAATTGCAGACGTTTATACTGAGAAAAATTTTTCGGCAGATGATAAGATTTTTATCGACACCCTAAATAAGATAGCGAAAGCTAGGCCAGAAGAGGACTTTATCTTCTTTGCACCTACCGAACACTATGTAGACCTCTTGGTAAGAAATGCTAAGGACTTTGATTTTTCCTACCATATCCCTTACCCAAACCCAGACATGGCAAGTAAACTCCTCAAAAAATCTGAGTTTTATAAGATTCTAGAAGAAATTGGAGTTTCCTACCCTAAGTCCTATGTGGCTGATAGGGAAAATTATAAAAATTTAAACCTTGATGGAGAATTATTCTTAAAGGCTGATGAGTACGATGACTTCATAGCAAGCGACATAAAGATTAAGCAAAAGGGCTACCATGCCAAAGACAGGGCTGAGGCTATAAAAATCTTGGATAATATCTACGATAGCGACTACCAAGGCCATGTCATAGTTCAAGTCTTTATTCATGGAGGCCAGGGCACTGAATATTCCCTAAATGGATATAGGTCAAAAGATGGCAAGGTATCAATGGTGCTTGCGAGAAATCTTTTATCTGACATGAGACCGATGTGGGTAGGCAACCACCTAGTTCAAGTCGATCACGAAGACAGCGAAATGTATGCTATTGCAGAAAAAATTACAAATAGCCTTTCCTACGAAGGACTTTTTAATTTTGACTTTAAAAAAGATTCAAAGAGTGGTAAGGTCTATACCCTAGAGATGAATATTAGACAAGGCAGGACCTTTTATTATTCAACCCTAGCTGGGGTGAACCTAATAAAAATTGCCACAGAAGATATGGTTTTAGGAAAATCTGTAAGCGAGAGGACCAAAAGAGCTTTCATGCTTACAGCAATAAATAAAGACGTGGCGAGAAATCACGTTGACCCAAGTCTTCTAGGAGAATTTGATGATAAAAAAAGAAATGAAAATTCTGCCATCCATATAATCAATAGTGATGATGACGGAATTATGAGAAATCTCAGGGTGAAAGATGCCCTAAGACGTCAAGAAAAAGAGCTATACGATTAAAAAAAGAGATAGTAGCCTAGGGCTCCTATCTCTTTATATTGTTATTAGCGAGAAAGGAGCTTATATGAGCGAAAAAATAGAAAATAAAAATAGGATGGGAACTGAAGCCATACCCTCCCTCTTATATAAAATGAGTCTGCCGATTATCATTTCATTTTTGGTCCAATCGGTATACAACCTTGTGGATTCGATTTTTGTAGCGAGACTTTCAGAAAAGGCTCTCACAGCTGTTTCCCTTTGCTTTCCTGTCCAAAACATAATGGTGGCTTTCGCAGTTGGAACAGGTATAGGTACAACAGCCTTGCTTTCAAGATATCTGGGCATGGATGATAAAAAAAGAGTCGGAGTAATAGCGACCCATGGCTTAATCTTAGCGGCAGCATCCATGGCAGCCTTTATGTTATTTGGTATATTTTTTACAGATTTTTATGCGAAAAGCCAGTCCACAGACCCAGAAATCATCCAGTACACCAAGGATTATTTATATGTGATTCTGCTATTCTGTGGTGGTGTATTTTTCCAAATATTTTTCGAAAAAACCCTCCAATCAACAGGCAACACTGTCTACACCATGATTACCCAGGGGACAGGAGCGATATTAAATATAATTCTTGACCCGATTATGATTTTTGGTCTTTTTGGTTTTCCAAAACTTGGCGTTACAGGCGCTGCTCTTGCGACTGTAATCGGTCAGACTGGTGGATCTTTGGTAGGAGTTTATTTCCATAGCAAGAAAAATAGGGATGTGAATTTTATTTTCAGAAATTTAAGCTTCCACATGGATAATATCAAACAAATTTTTTCAATTGGTCTTCCTTCTGTTTTGATAAGTGGGATTGGCTCTGTGGTTTTGTTTTTTATTAATAATATGCTCTACACTTTCGGCGCTTCAGCCGTAGCGGCCTATGGAATTATGTATAAGCTCCAGTCCTTTTCTTTTATGCCTATGTTTGGGATTTCAAATGCACTTTTAGCTATAGTTTCCTATAATTATGGGGCGAAAAACAAGGAGAGGATTAGGGAAGCGATTAAAATTGCCTTTGTAGCATCCTTTGTTATTGTTGGTTTATCAGTTGTTTTGATGTGGATATTTTCCAAACAATTGTTTGACCTCTTTTCTGCGACAGATGTCATGAGAGAAATCGGCGTGCCAATGATTAGGATTGTTTCACTTTCCTTTATAATTTCCATCCCATCAGTAGTGGGCGTGGGAGGAATATTTCAGGCTATTGGAAACTGGAAGTTTCCTGTGATCCAGTCATTCTTAAGACAGGTTATCCTTCTTCTGCCAATTTTTTATATTTTTACAAGGCTTGGAAGTCTAAATTTTGCTTGGTGGGCCTTTCCTATAGCTGAAATTTTAAATGCCATAGTTTGTGTGATATTTTTAAGAAAGGATATCAGAGAAAAAATTGATGTCCTCTAGGATTTAAAAAAGACCAGAAGTCTTTAGCTTTTCCAAAGGTGGGAAAGCTAAAGACTTTCTGGTCTTATTTTTATTTTCTATTTTGTAGCTGTCTTGTAGATTTCATCTAGGTAGCCAACTGTACTTGATAGAGTTGCTTCTGAGATGGCGTCTACTGGTTTGCCAGGTTTGCTGCCGTCAATTAGGCCCTTGATTTCATCAGGAGTCTTACCTACAACATAGGCTTCGATAGCGTTTAGGCTTTCTCTTAGGGTATGGGTAGCCTTGGCAATTTCCTTCATTTGTTTAGAATATTCTTCGTTGTTTTCTAGTTTAGATGCTAGGACTTTTTTGGAATCAGCGTAGTTTTCACCAAATTTCTTATCAGAGTTTGGCACACCTTTGCCTTCCATGTATTGGTATTCATCGATATTTGCTGCTATAATTTTGCCGTCTTCCATGACAACAAAGGTATCTGTGATGGCATTTTTGTTGCCAGCTGTACCAAAGTTTTGCTTGATTTGTATATCATCATCCTTGTTAGCTTCAAAAACTGTTGTGTTTTCGTCATCCTCTGCTGTTTCGATTATGGCTTCTAGGTAGCCTTTTGTATCAACAAGAGTAGCTCCTGTGACGGAATCAATAGCCTTGCCATCTTCTGCCCCAGCTACAACTTTCTTAAGCTCATCAAGGGTTTTATCCTTAACAAAATCTTGGATAGCTTTGAAGTTATCTGCGATTGAAACTGTAGCCTTAGCTTTTTCCTTCATGAGGGCTGAATATTTTTCATCATTCATAAGCTTTGATCCTAAGAACTTGCCTTCCTTATTGCCAGATTTAAATTCTGTATCAGAATCTTGGTTTGGGAGAGCGAGGAAACCTGAACCTTCATCGAAAAATTGGAACTCATCGATTGCTGCATCTACAATTTTATCCCCATCTGTAATAACAGCGATTCTTGCAAAAGAACCTTCGCCATGAGGTGCTCTTAGGCTTCTTCTAAGAACGAGTTTGCCCTCTAGGGTTGACTTTGCTTTATCTAAAGCATCGCTTGCCTTATCCTTTGCTTCATCTTTTACATCTTCTGCCTTATCTTTAGTATCTTCTACAGCTTCTTCAACTTTTTCCTTAGCATCCTTAGCTGCATCATCTACTTTTTTGCCGGCATTTTGAGCACATCCTGCAAAACCTAGTGAAAGGGCTACAAGTAGCGCTGTTAATTTAAATTTATTTTTCATAATATCCTTCCTTTTCAAAATATTCTTTTCGTGTGAACATTTACCATATGAATTATACGGAAACGACAATCAATTGCAATTAATCGGTAAAGATGTCAGAAAAACGTATGAAAAACAATCCTTTTTAAACAAAAAATCCTTGGCCCTCCACAAAAAAGTGGGGTTTGAGATTAAAGCTAAGATGGAAAATACTTTGCTATTGGCGATTGTAAGTTAAGAGGATTTGATATTGAAAAAAGATTCGACTAAGAATAAAAATTTTGGGTAAAATATTAAAAACAAATCTTATATGGAGGGTTTATGTTTGGTGTGTTAGAAGCTGGTGGCACTAAGATGATTTGTGCTGTTGGCAATCGAAATTTAGAGATTTTAGATCAAGTTAGGATTGCTACAAGACGTCCAGAAGAAACTTTCGATGAAATTAAGGAATTTTTTGCCAAATACAAGACAGATATAGAATCAATAGCTATTGGCTCTTTTGGGCCTATTGAGGTAAATCCAGATTCGGATGATTATGGGAAGATTTTAAATACTCCTAAAGAGGGATGGAAAGATTTCAATATTATAAAATGTCTTGAGGAAGATTTTTCTGTGCCAATTTATGTCACAACAGATGTGAATGCTTCAGCCTATGGTGAATACAAGGTTGGATGCGGTGAGGGTAAGGCTAGCCTTGCTTATTATACTGTTGGAACAGGTGTGGGTGGCGGTCTTGTCCAAAATAATAATTTCCTAGGTGGAGCTAGCCATCCAGAAATGGGCCATATGATTATTAAAAAAGACCCAAGAGATACGTACGAGGGCGGATGTATGTGCCACGGTGACTGCCTTGAAGGCCTCGCATCTGGTCCAAATATTGAAAAAAGACTTGGCAAAAGTGGACAAGATCTTGAGCCAAATGATGAATTTTGGGATATAGAGGCGGGTTACCTAGCCCAGGCCGCCTACAACACAAGCCTTATGTTTAGTCCTGATGTCATTGTATTTGGCGGTGGGGTTATGCAAGTTGAGGGATTAATTGAAAAAGTTAGGGAAAAATTCAAAGAATTGATGAATGGATATATAGAAATAAAGGAGCTGGAATCTTATATAGTAAGACCAAAATATGATGGAAAGTCAGCGACATACGGACTTTTAATCCTAGCCCAAGAAATTTTATAAAAAAACGGGGCTGTTGCATAAGTCCCAACATAGAAAAAAGACGAGGAAACTAAACATCCTCGTCTTTTTCTGATACAATGTATTTATGAAACAAAATAGTAATACATCATCACTAACCAATTTTACACTAGTTAATGATACAATTCAATTAAAATTAAACTTTAACACAGAAATATACGTCCAAGATGATATAAAACTAAGGCTTGTAAAAAATATAATTGAAAGGATAGAACTAACAGAACTAAATAAAGTCTACTCATCATTTGGAAGAAAACCTACTGTAAATCCAGTAACCATGCTTCAAATAATAGTATTCTGCTATTCAGAAGGAATATTCTCATCAAGGGAAATAGAAAAATCATGCAAATATGATCTAAGAATAAAATATCTCCTAGATGGACAAACTCCACCAGATCACTCCACAATAAATAGATTTAGACAGAAAATAGTAAAACTAGCTCCTAATCTATTAAATCAAATGGTCCAAATACTAATAGAAGAAAAACAAATAGACCTATCAAGCATCTACATAGATGGAACAAAAATAGAAGCCTATGCCAATAGATACAGCTTTGTATGGCGAGGAAGCATAGAAAAATGGCAAGAAAAATTAAGAGTAAAAATAATAAAACACTTTGATTTAAATAAAGACTTAAGTCCATCTCAAGTACTAGAAGTAGTAAAAATAGCCTTTAATCAAGTAAGTAAAGAATGTACAGAAAAGAAAATAAACTTCGTATATGGGCAGGGCAAAAGAAAACATCAACTTCAACGAAACTATGAACAGCTAAAAGATTGGAAAACCAAGCTAGAAACTTATCAAGAGCATTTAGAAATAATGGGAGATTACAGAAACTCCTACTCAAAAACAGACCATGATGCAACATTCATGAGAATGAAAGAAGACCACATGAGAAATGGTCAGTTAAAACCAGCCTACAATATTCAACTAGCAAGTGCCTCAGGCTTCATCATAGGAGAAAATGTATCTCATCACCCAAATGATATGTATACCCTAAAACCATTCTTAAAAAAACTAATAGAAAAATATCCAAATAGTTTAGATAGGATAGTAGCAGACGCAGGGTATGAAAGTGAAGAAAACTATGTATACTTAGAAGAAAACAATCTAAAATCCTACATAAAACCATCAAACTACGAACAATCCAAAACAAGAAAATATAAAAAAGAGCAAGAATTTAGGGAAAGCTTAGTCTATGATGACATTCAAGACAAATACATATCACCAGAAGGAAAAATCTTTGTTAGATGTAAAGACAAGTACGATAAAAAGAAAAGTGGTTATGTAAGTATAAGTAAAGTCTACAGATGCTTTGACCGGAACAAAGGTGGCCAAAAAACCAAAGGAATCTACATAGCAGAAACATTCCAAAAATACAGAAAAGAATCCTTAGAAAATATAAAATCTGACCAAGGAATAGAAGAAAGATTAAATAGATCAATCCAAGCTGAAGGAGCTTTTTCTAAAATAAAGTCAGGCTTAAACTACAATAGATTTCATCACAGAGGAAAAGCAAATATAATAAGTGAAATATGCCTTCTATCAATGGCACTAAACTTAAATAAATTAGCTTCAAAAATTAAAAATAGGAACTTAGAAATCATAAAATACAAAGCTGCCTAAGAAAAAAATGTTAAAATGAGGAGCTCTATTACTTGAGCCTATTTTTAGGAAAATTGTGGAAAAATTTATCTTTACCTTTAAAATTTCTATATAATTAAATAGCTTGATACAAATATCCAAGAAAAAAGTGATGAGCAGAATAGTTTTAACTATTCTGCAACATCACCTTTTTTA
>NZ_JRMW01000014.1:0-11721 GCF_000758765.1 Anaerococcus lactolyticus S7-1-13 | reverse complement strand
TCTCCTAGATGTCACCATCTAAAACTTGCAAGTCGCTATTAGATTCGTCGGTAACTACGCTCTGTAGGGATTTTCACCCCAGCATTAGAGCATGCCCGTCATACAGCAAAAACCTCCCCTTATCGGGGGGGTGAAATACATATTTACTTATGCAATTTATGTCACCCCAAATTTAAAAATATATTTTATAGAGCAAGTGCAGTAGAAATTTCTATATTGAATATCATCCTATTATTCCAATTTAGCATTATATTATCATAGATTAATAGTTAATCAAACCCAAAAGACATCTTTAGGCTTAAGAATCATTAACAAATTACGAAAATAAAAGTATTAAGATTCGAATCCAAAAATTTAAATCATATATAATTATTCGGTTACTATTGAGCATGAATTTTAATGAGGTATAATTGCTCCTAGGATAGTTATTGATATTCAAGCTAAACCTGTTACACCCTAGGTGTAGCAGGTTTATTTTTTTGTGGAGGTCCCATGATTGTAGGAAAGGTTATAAATAATAATGTCATAAGTGTTATTGAAAATAATGTAGAAAAAATAATAATGGGTCGAGGTATTGGGTTTAAAAAGAAAAAAGGAGACATAGTTGAAGAAAATAAAATAGAGAAGATATTTATTATAGAAAATGAGTTTAATGCTATTAAATTTAAAGAATTGATGGCAAATATTCCAATGGATTGTATGTTAATTGCTGACGATATTATAATTCATGCAAAGAAAAATTTAAAAAGAAAATTCAGTGATTTATTGTATATAAATCTTGCAGACCATATCGATGCAGCTATAAATAGGGTTGAAGAAGGTATTACAATTAAAAATTTACTAATCATTGATGTAAAACGTTTCTATCCCGAGGAATTTGAGTTAGGAAAATATGGTTTAAATATTATAAATAATAAATTTGGAGTGAGTTTGCCTGAGGACGAGGCCGGATTTATAGCACTACATATTGTAAATGCTGAAGAAAAATACGAAGATAAAAATGAGGTTATAAAGATGTTCGAAATCATCCACCTTATAGAGGATATTGTTAGAAATGAATATAATGTTATTTTTGACGAATCTAACGTTTATTATTTTAGATTCTTAACTCATTTAAAATTTTTTGCCGAAAGATTATTATCTAAAGGCAAGTATAATAGCGAAAAAAACCTAGATTACGATTTATTTGATACTGTTATCAAAAAATATAAAGAAGCCAACAGGTGTGTTGGTGTTATTAAAAATGTCTTGAATGATATGTATGGTTACGATATTTCTGTGGAAGAAGAGATGTATTTGACTTTACATGTTCAAAGACTAATATCTTTGACTTAGTATTGTAAATTATAATAGTAAGTTTTCATTAAATAAGGAGAGCAAATGACATATAGCAAACAAGTTGAGAATAGCTTAAATAAGATGATGTTTTGGAAGAAAAAATATAAAAAAGATGATAAAAAATGTAGCGTTAAGATATATTCCCCTATTGAAGGAGAAGTTGTACAATTGGAAAACGTAAATGACGAGGCTTTTTCAAGTGGTATATTAGGCAGAGGAATTGCTATCATCCCAAATATAGGCAAAATTGTTTCCCCTGTTAATGGTATTATTAGCATGGTCTTTGAAACAAATCACGCAATAGCTATTACTTCTAATGAAGGGATTGAAATTTTAATACATATAGGTATCGACACTGTAGAGTTAAAGGGAAGAGGTTTTAAATCTCACATAAAAAAAGGGGATCTAGTGAAAGTTGGGCAATTATTGATGGATGTAGATATAGATTTTATTAAAAGCAATGGCTACGATATAACTAGCCCTATTGTAATAACCAATGATAATGATTCAATGAAAATAACAGAGACAAATGCTAATTTCGTACGATTTGAAAATGAAATATTAAGTCTGGATTATGATAACGAATCATAAAATTATAAAGTTAATAAATTTAACAAATATATTGACAAATTATTTTATTAGATTTATAATTAATTCAAGATGTAATTTTGTTTACGCAAGATTATTTTATACTTATGATGATAATTATTATTTTGACAACTTAGAATGTTGTTAAATATAAGGATTGTTACTAGCAAGACTAGGCAAGACCAAAATAAAAGAGTTATTTTTTACGCTCTTGTAATTGGTCTTTTTTTATTTTCTATCAAAAATAAAAATAATTAAATTTTTATAAGGATTGTTACTAGTGGAGCTAGGCAAGACCAAGTTAGATATGAAAACGTTAGTTTTTATATCCTTAGCTTGGTCTTTTATATTTATATATAATTTTGCGATATATCATAGAATATAGGAGGTCTTATGAAATAAAAAGTATCAAATTTATTAAAGTTGGTTTTACTATTTCAAGTTTAGTAAGAATATTCTTACATTTCAAATTATCGCTTATGAAAATAAGGAAAGGAAAAATAAATGAAGGAAAAATTAATTTCCAAAATGCAAGCTTTTTCAAAAGCTATTGTGGTGCCAGTTTTATATCTACCAGCAATTGGCTTAATTCTAGTTATATGCAATTTTATTACTAACCCAACAATTGCAGATGCATTGCCATTTCTAAAATTCGGACCAATTCAGGTATTATTCAAGGTTTTGTACAGCGGATTAATATCAGTATTCAATAATTTAGGCCCAATTTTTGCCATTGGTGTAGCATTTGGTTTTGCCAAGAAGAAAAAAGAACATGCAGCTTTAATCTCATTTTTGTGTTTATTTATATTTTGCGCTATACAAAATGCATATCTAACTGAACATAATTTGTTACACGAAGCAGTTGGTAATGGTCAAAACATGATGTTAGGCTTCCAAATTGTTGATATGGGAGTTTTCTTAGGCATTCTTATAGGATGCATAGTAGGTGCATTGTTCAACAAATACTATGACAAAGACTTAGGTGAAGTTTTGTCAGTTTATGGAGGTACTAAATTTGTTTTCTTAATTAGTATTCCAATAATGTTGATTTTGGCAATATCATTTGTATATATTTGGCCACCAATACAAGGAGTAATTACAAATATTGCAACATTCATATCTACTTCAGGTGGTATAGGATATTTCACATTCGGATTCTTAGAAAGATTATTAATACCAACAGGACTTCATCACATATTAGGTAGCAGTGTGTGGTACACAGATTTGGGTGGAGTTGCTACAGTTGCTGGTAAACAATATGTAGGATCTTGGGCAATTGCACTAGCAGAATTAAGTGACCCAGGTACAGCAAAATTATCACTTTATACTATTTTTAACAACGTAACCTTATGTAAAGTATTTGGATTAACAGGTGCTGGTTTAGCTATGCTAAGCTGTGCAGATAAATCTATGAAAAATAAAGCTAAAGGAATATATATTCCAGCTATATTAAGTAGCTGTCTTGCTGCAATTACTGAACCTATAGAGTTTACATTTTTATTTGTATCTCCTCTATTGTTCTTAATCCATTCATTTTTAACAGGTATTTTCTTTTACTTGTTATACTTCTTTAAAATAACATGTTGTACAGCCGGAGGAATTTTTGAAACATTATTATATAATGTTCCAGCCGGAATAGCCAAAACAGGATGGCCTTATTTTATAATTCTAGGTCTTGTTCAAATGGCAACTTACTTCGTTGTATTTAGATGGTTTATTTTAAAATTCGATGTCAAGATTCCTGGCCGAGATGGTACTGAAGATGTTAAGCTTATAACTAAAAAAGAATATATATCTAAGAAAGAAACTTCTCACGAGAATTCTGACAATCATAGATATGGAATAGGAGAAAAAATTTATCAAGCCATCGGGGGAATCGCTAATATTCAAAGCATTGATAATTGCTTTACAAGATTAAGGGTTAATTTAAATGACATTAACAATATAGATGAAGAAATGTTAAAAGAAACTGGGTCAAAAGGCGTAATCAAAAGAGGCAGTGAAGTTCAAATTATATATGGAACAAATGTCCACAAATTTAGAGATGCGCTTGAGGAATATATGGAAAAAAATAATTTAAGGATTAAAGGAGAGGAATAATATGGAACCAAAGATTATAACTATTGTAGGTGGCGGAAGCACATACACACCCGGAGTTGTAAAAGCAATTTTATCAAAAAAAGATACTTTTCATGTAAAGGAAATTAGAGCTTATGATATTGACTACCAAAGACAAGAAGATGTATCTATAATTGTTAGAAAAGTTATTGAGAATGATTGTCCAGAATGTAAATTCATAACCACTACAGATCCGGAAACAGCTTTTAAAGATTCTGACTTTATATTTGCACAAATTCGTGTTGGAAAATATAAAATGAGAGAGATGGACGAAAAAATTTCCTTAAAATATGGAGCAGTTGGTCAAGAAACTTGTGGATGTGGCGGCTTAACATATGGACTTAGAACTATTTATCCTATGGTAGAAATTCTCGATTACGTAGCTAAATACGCAAATCCAAATCATTGGATATTAAATTATTCTAACCCTGCAGCAATTGTAGCATTAGCTTTGAAAAAAATTAGACCTAATGCTCGTATAATCAATATTTGTGATATGCCAGTTGCTATTGTAAACAGTTTTGCAGATATACTTAATTGCAATCCAAAAGATATCAAACCATTCTATTTTGGCCTAAACCATTTTGGATGGTTTACAGATGTTTGGGTAAATGGAGAAAGTCGTTTTAAAGAATTGTTAGATCACGCTATGAAGAGTGGTTACCTTTGTGAAACTCCAGATGAACAACATTGGGAGCCATCTTGGGTTGAGACTTATAAGAATGTAAAACCAATGATTAATAGGTTCCCTGATTATTTGCCAAATACTTATTTAGAGTACTATTTGTTAAGCCAAGATATAGTTGATCATTCTAATAAAAATTATACACGTGCTAACGAGGTTATAGATGGACGTGAAAAAACATTATTTGATGCTATAAATCAATATAAGGAAACCGGAAAATATGATGATAAAACTTTCGTTGTAGGTGCACATGCAACTTTCATTGTTGATTTAGCAGAGTCTCTATGTAAAGAAAATGGAGGAAGATATTTATTAATAGTTGAAAATAATGGTGCTGTTGCTAACTTGCCGGATGATGCAATGGTTGAAATCCCTTGCTACGTTTCTCCAAAGGGTATTGAAAAGACATCAGTAGGCCACATCCCTACTTTCTATAAGGGACTTATAGAACAGCAATATGCATCTGAAAAATGTATAGTTGAGGGAGCTATTGAGCACTCTTACACTAAAGTTTTACAAGGTTTCGCTCTAAATAAAACAATAAAATCATCAACTCAAGCAAAAGAAATACTAGATGAAATGATCGAAGCTAACAAGGAATATTGGCCTGAACTTAGATAGTTTTTAAAATGTGATTTTTTAAAAATTCTGTAATAAATTTAGTGTATCGACCCTAACCAAAATTAAGGCAAGGGTTGATACACTTTTTTTGTACCTAACCGGCTTGTAATAAAAGCATTTAAGTAGATATTGCAAAATATTAACTTAATCATTTAAAAATCATCTTATTAACATGATATTACTAATTTGCAAATAATTATTCCCAAGCTGTCATCTTGAAAATAGACAATCTAAACTAAATATAGTCCCTATCTTTCATTTACTTTTTTTCCTGTCATGTAGCTAATATGGAAAGCCAACATCTTTGTATTCTTAAAGCCGGCCGCCATATTTTCATCTACCAATTCCATATTGGGGTAATATTTTTTTGCTAAGTTTATCATAGCGGCTCTGGCAAATTCTTGGTCTTCTATTTCTTCAACTAGACCGTAGGCTACTACTGATGAGGTGATTTTTGACCAGCCATCATCTGCTAGCCCATCTTCCAAAATTACCGTAAAACAAGCCTTAGGATCTTTTTCTATACAGTCTATCTTGTAGCCAGTCTTGGTGCCGTGAAAGTATAGCGACTGGTTTTCTTCATCATAGACGTAATTTAAAGGCAAACCATAAGGATAACCGTCATCTCCATGTAGAGAAAGGACTCCCCTTGCAGCCTTATGAAGGATTTCCCTTGTTCTTTCTGGACTCAATTCATTTTTTACTTTTCTAATTTTTCTAAACATAAAACCTTCCTTATTTATCAACAAGATTAACAAGTAAATCAAATAAAGATTTTATGGCTTTTTCATGTGTTCTTTCGTATCCATGGCTTGCTGCCACCCCACAGCCTACTAGGGCATGTCTGTAATCATAGTCGCTTGCTACAGCAGCTGAAGCATCTGAGCCGTAGAATGGGTAGATGTCTAGGCCGTAATCTAGGTCTAAGTCTTTGGCGATAGTTACGAGCTCATTTGTAAGGTCGTAGTTGTATGGGCCTGATGAATCCTTGGCGCAAATTGAAACTTTTAATTCATCACAAGTGAGGTCGTCGTGGACTACTCCCATGTCTACTGCCACCATGTCCCTAATTCCTTTTGGATGGCCTGATGCAGCTCCATGGCCTACTTCTTCGTAGATGGTAAACATCATATAGAGTGGACGGTTGATTTTTATTTTTTTCTCCTTGATTTCCTTGGCAAGGGCTAGGAGTATACCTGCAGAGGCCTTGTCATCGAGGTGACGACTTTTCACAAAACCATTATCTATCCTAAATCTTGGGTCAAGGAAGATAAAGTCACCGTTTGAAATTCCGAGCTTTTCAGTTTCTTCTTTTGAGTGGGTTATGGCATCTATTACTACTTCCATAGTTGTGTCATCACGTTTAGCTTCCCTTGGGTCAGATGATCCATGAACAGCTGGGTTGTTAAGTCTAACTACCCCTGTATATTCCTCGCCGGAGCGAGTGTGGATTTTTACATTTTCAAATTCCACAAAGTTAAGTGGGAAACCACCTAAAGTTGTTACTCTCAAGGCTCCATTTGCCTTAATTGACCTAACCATAAGTCCCAAGGTGTCAATGTGAGCAGATAGCAAGAGGCCATTTTCCCCTTCCATCTCATTAATAGGCACAATGACATTGCCCTTGTTATTTTGGTAAGGCGCATAGCCTAATTTTTTAAATTCATCCATCAAATATTCTTCGGCAAACTTGGTAAAACCAGTTGGTGATGGAGTATTCACAAGGTTTTTTATATATTCTGTAATTGTAGAAATTTCCATTTTTTTCTCCCCTATCTATAGTATAATATCAATAATCATATTATATGGTAAGTAAAAAATTAATAAAGGATATAAAATGAAAAGATATATTTTCAAAGAAAAATTTTTAAAAATAACAGATAAGTATTGGATAAAGGACGAAGATGACAGTAACGCTTTCTACCTTGACCAAGATTTTACCTTTATCGGCTATAGGGCCACAGTTTTCGGACCTGATAAAGAAAGGCTTTTTAGGATAGAAAAGAAAATTATTTCTCTCTTGCCAAAATTTTTTGTAGACTTTGAAGACGGCTCAAAGATGACTGTAAACCAGAGGTTTACCCTTCTTAGGAAGTCTATAGATGTCGATACAGACTTTGGTACCATCAATCTTAAGGGATCTATTTTTGATTATGATTTTACTATTACCCTAAATGGAGAAAAAATCGGCGAGGTTAACAGGAAATTTATTTCCCTAACCGACCACTACGTTCTAACAGTCTTAAACGAGGACTACACCTTGCCAATGATTGCCCTAGTGATTTGCCTAAACAAAATCCACGACGATGAAGCAAGCGCTGCAGCCGCATCTGCTGCTGGAGGTGGCGAATAATGGCAAAATTCATTTTAATCCTAGCAGGTCTCTTCACCCTAGGCGGCCTTTATAACCTCTATCTGTTTGGACAAATCAAAGAAAAAGTTAAATTTACATCAACAGACCTAGCCGTCCTTGGGATGATAGCAGGAATGTATATAGTTTATGACCTAGTCTTCAAACCTTATATAATAAACGTCCTAGCCCTCTCCCTATCAATGATTTTTTGGAACTACACAGCAATCATCGCCAGGGGTTTTAGTGATAAGTGTGTCTTCACCAACAAGTTAAACCCCTTCATCAACAAAAAAGTTCCCCTAGAAGAAATAAGGTCAGTTACCCTATCAAGAGCCAATAAAAACCTCTTGTTAATGGTATATTTCAAAACAGCCAACAGCCAGGACAACATGAGCTTTATCTTCGCCAAAGAAAAAGAATTGGTAAAGATTTTAAAAAATCAAAAAGTAAATGTTATAAATTAGGGTAAATGTTAAAAAAATAGACTTAGTGAGTATATTAATAGTAACCATGAAGTTGATTAATTAAGCATGGACTTACCAAAAAAAGACGAGCCTATCCGCTCGTCTTTTATACTAAAAAATATTTAAAATTTACCACCTAGCCATTATACGCTTCTTCATCCACAAACAAATATACATTTGGATGGAGATTTAGAAGGCCACATGGAAGATCTGTTGATATTTTATCATCGTTTAATAGCCTTTTTACTGCTTCATGTTTATTTTTACCATTAGCTAGGACTATTATCATCCTTGCGTCAAATATTTCTGCAAGGCCCATTGATAAGGCATGTTTTGGGACTTCGTCTTCATTTTCAAAAAATCTAGAATTTGCTTCTATAGTTGACTTGTCTAATTCTACTATTGATGCGTATTTATTAAGCTTTTTAGCTGGTTCATTGAAGGCTATGTGTCCATTTACACCCAAGCCTAAAATTTGTATATCCCTTTGTCCAAATTCTTCTAATTCTTTTCTATATGCTATAGCATATTTTTCATCTGCTTCTGGAGCCTTTGGTAGGTGGATATTTTCCTCTTTAATTGCAACATGATCAAAAAGATTTTTGTGCATGAAATATGAATAAGATTGGCTATTATTAGAGTCAATACCTACATACTCATCAAGGTTAACACTTTTCGAATATTTAAAAGAAATCTCACCTTCTTCTTGGGCAGCTATAAGGTTTTTATACAGACCTATAGGACTTGATCCTGTCGCAAAACCAAACTTTATTTGTGGTTTTTCCATCATATTGCTTATTACAAGATCACTAGCCTTTTTACTCATATCATCATAATCTTTGCATACTATTACTTTCATATATCGCTCCTTTAATGGTAATAAAAATTTTATAGGCAAAATTTTTATGGTTCTCACAATATATCGAACACGAAGTGTGAAGATAGATTGATGATAAACCTTATGTAATTTTTTGCTAGTGACGCGACGAATAGGAGCGTTATTAGCAAAAAGATTACGTTCATTACTACTAATATTCTTACCCACTTTATATAATCTTACCTTCTTTGAGCAAAATAAAAAACCCCGGACAAGCCGGGGTTGTAAAGTTCGTAATGTTTTTATTCCAGTCACTCCTATTCGTCGCGACTTACATAAAAAATTACATAAGGTTGTTCATCAATTTCTTCTGCGGTGCTTAACACCTTGAGAAATTGTGAAGAACGCAAAAATTTTGCTTACAAAATTTTTGCTACCATTGATTAATAGTTAAATGCTGCTACTTCGAACCATTCTTGTGGATGGTGGCAAGCTGGGCAAATTTTTGGTGCTTTTTTGCCTTCATATAAGAAACCACAGTTTCCACATTTCCAGATTACTGATTCTTCTTTTTCGAATACTGTGCCGTTTTCGATGTTGTCGTGTAGTTTTTGGTACCTATCTCTGTGTGCACCTTCAGCCTTAGCTATATTTCTGAATGCTCTAGCGATTTCATCGAAGCCTTCTTTTTCTGCTACGTCTGCAAATGCTGGGTACATATCTTCGCATTCTTCGTTTTCACCATCTATAGCACCTTGAAGGTTTGTTAATGTGTCATGCCAAATTACTGGCCAAGCTGTGTAACCTTCTGTAAGTTCGATTGTTTCAAGTTTGAATTCTTCTCTTAGGAATTTATAAAATCTTGCAGCGTGTTCGCCTTCGTTCATAGCTGTTTCTCTAAAGATAGCTGCAATTTGTCTATAACCTTCTTTTTCTGCAGTTTTTGCTGCATATGTATATCTCATTTTAGCTTGTGATTCGCCGACAAATGATGTAATTAAGTTTTGTGCTGTTTTTGTTCCTTTTAGTTCTGCCATAATAATCTCCTTTATAATATTATTTCGTTTCCTTATATTCATATTATATTATTAATTATTCGTTTGTCAAGAATGATTCTAAAGTTTTAATCAATCTAAATATGATACATATAATCATTATCATTACATTTTCTCTTGTCTCTATTTATTAATTTTTAGCCTTTTCTCGTCTGTTCACCTTTATTGTGTTTTCTCATTTTGAAAGGCTAATCCATAAGTTTTAAATAGTGATAATAATTATCAATTTGTATATTATCCAAAATTTCTGATTATTTTTTATTGCCTTCTAGAGGCTTTTCTCTATCGTGGCAAATTGAGGTATAATTATATAAAGCAAAGGAGGCTATATGAAAGTAAATTTTAGCAATGTTAATTTAGAAAATATAGACAAGTATGAAGAAAAGGCTCTTGCCGCTTTTGATACTCTCATGGGTAGAAATGGCGAAGGCAACGACTTTTTAGGCTGGATTGACAGACCAGTCGACTATGATAAAGACGAATTTGAACGAATTAAAAAAGCTGCAACAAGAATTAGAGAAAACTCTGACGTCCTTGTTTCAATTGGTATTGGTGGATCTTACCTTGGTATCAAGGCAGTTGATGTCGCTTGTGATTCATATTTTAACTCAGAAAGAAAAACCAAAATCATCTATGCCGGCCACCAACTTTCTGGCGAATACCTTGTAGAACTTTTAGACTACCTTAAAGATAAGGATTACAGCCTAAATGTCATCTCAAAATCAGGTACAACTACAGAACCAGCCATAGCCTTTAGGGTCCTAAAAGAAGCCCTAGAAGAAAAATATGGCAAGGAAGAAGCAAAAAACAGAATTTTCGCAACAACAGATAAAGCTAAGGGAGCTCTTAAAGAACTCGCAAATGCCGAAGGCTACGAAAGTTTTATCGTACCAGATGATATTGGCGGAAGATTTTCTGTAATATCTGCAGTAGGCCTCTTACCATTAGCTGTTGCAGGCATTAATATAGACGAATTTATGGCAGGTTTTGCTGATGGTAGAGAAAAATATACAAATAAATCTATGGAAAATGACGCAATAAAATACGCCGCAGTTAGAAATATGCTCCACGAAGATGGAAAAGACATAGAAATCCTTCTAAACTACGAACCAAAACTAAAATACGTAGCAGAATGGTGGAAACAACTATATGGCGAAAGCGAAGGCAAAGACGGAAAAGGCCTCTTCCCTGCAAGTGTATCAAACACAACAGACCTCCACTCAATGGGTCAGATGATCCAAGATGGAGTGAGAAATATTTTTGAAACAGTAATCGAAGTAGAAAATCCATCCAAAGACCTAACAATAAAAGAAGACGACCAAAACCTAGACGGCCTAAACTTCCTAGCAGGCAAAACCATGTCATACATCAACAAACAAGCCATGGAAGGCACAACAATGGCCCACGTAGAAGGAAATGTACCAAATATTAGAATTAAAATCGACAAAATTAACGAAAGAAACCTAGCCGAACTCTTCTATTTCTTTGAAATAGCAGTAGGCGTTTCTGGTTACATGCTAGGAGTAAATCCATTCAACCAACCAGGAGTAGAAGCCTACAAAAAGGCAATGTTTAAACTACTAGGAAAACCTGGATATTAGATAGAAGCATAAGGTGATGTTGCAGAATAGTTAAAACTATTCTGCTCATCACTTTTTTCTTGGATATTTGTATCAAGCTAT
>NZ_JRMW01000013.1:0-9769 GCF_000758765.1 Anaerococcus lactolyticus S7-1-13 | reverse complement strand
TAATCTGCGAAGCCCTAAAAATCGCAAACTCGCTTCGCTCAGACAAGCGATTTTCTTAACGGGCTTCTTGATTAGAAATCTCTACCCGATAGAGGAGAGATTTGGTCTCGGGGTTCAAGATTTGCTCCGCCAAACATTGCTAGATGAGAGTTATGTTTTTTGATTCTAGTGTGACAAAACTCCAAAACTATAATTATTTTATAAACATTGCCAGAGGCTTCTCCACTTCGGTCGAAGCGAGGGGACGAGGTCTCCTAACTCCCACAGCACCATTCCGAGGAACATCGTGACGAGGAATCTTATGACTTAAAGATATGTATATACGAAGAAGCAAAAAACTCAAGACCTTGTATTTTAAAATCCCAAGACTCCGTTAAGAAAATTGCACTGACAGCATTCTATGAACAAAAGAACAATAAATACTGTGAGCTAATAAAAAATACAAAGCACAAGTCAGACTAGATTGCAATTTTTAGGAGTCTTGGGATTTTAAAAAGTCAGAAAAATACGTAAACAAAAACGAAGTCGCAAACCCTACAAAAAGAAGATTTCCTTTGGAAATCTTCCTGTTTCGCACTCCGCTAAGGAGCAGTCAGGGGTGTAGCCGAGAGGGGTTTAAGGGGAGGCGGGTGAGGGGGCATCTGCCGCCCCCTTGGGCCTCCCCTTTGAACGGAGCAGCCATGTTAATGGTTGAGATTATTTATAAGATACGGTTAATCTCGGATTAACAAAAAGATAATTTATATCGTATAAACCTCTAAAATCTTGGGGCTCCCCCTTTGAACGGAGCAGTTATGTAGATGACTGAAAAAAATTATAAGATAGATATTCTATCTCGGATAGACCAAAAAAAGATGATAATTTATCTCGGATAAGAAAATCTTAATGGTATAGTATTACTAACAAATAGTTGATTATATTGTATAACGGAAAGGATTTGTTATGGTTATGAAGTTTAAAGTTTTTTCTTTTGTTTTAAGTTTTGGTTTGCTGGCCCCTTCTTTTGCTTTTGCGGCGGATGCTGGGATTGATGCTAGGATTAAGGAGCTTGATGCGGAGATTGCTAAGCTTGAGTATGAGTATAAGGGTTTTGATGAGGTTTTTGATAAGGCGAGCCAGTCTTCTAAGGCTTATATTGATGAGCGTGGCAATTTTGTGCCTCATGACAAGGCTGTGATGGAGAATTTGCTTAAGGTTTCGTCTAAGCTTGATGAGTTTGTGGATAATGTGGTGCCTTCTTTGGAGCAGCCTATGCTTTGTGTTTATTTTGGTAGTGGTGCGAAGGTGAATGGGTTTAATATCCGTAAGAATAATGCCAATGATCTTTACTCATATCTTAAGAAGCATTTTGTGATGAAGAAGGGCAAGGATAAGGCTGAGTATGATTCGCTTTTGAGGGAGTATGTGAATGCTATTTCTGATTCGGTGCTTTTGCCTGATCTTAGCAAGGTGACTGATTCTTTGTATGGCCAGATGACAAAACGCAAGGAGAAGCTTGATAAGGCGAGGGCTTTGCGCAGGTATTACAAGAGGGAGAAGTACGCAGATGTGATTAAGAGGCTTGAGGATGCTATTAGCGAGTCTGAGACTACTGTGAAGTCTTGTAGGCAGTTGATGGAGTATTCTCCAAAGACTATTGCAAGTGTGAGGGGCAAGCTTGAGAGGATGCTTGCAGACCAGGAGGCTTTGATAGTAAGGAGCAAGCGAGCCTTGAGCAGGTTCGTTGACGGGCTGTAAGTATTGAAATTTAGGTCTTTATTGACATTTCACCCTAAATATATTATAATTACACTAACAGGCTATGCCTGTGGGGAGAGATTTATGAATAAAAAATTAATTGCAAGCCTTCTGACCCTAGGCCTAATCCTAAGCCCAGTGTCGGGCACAGTGGGAAGTAGGTCCATGGTGAGCGAGGCTAGGGCAGATGAAAGTGATGTAAAAAAAGAATCTACACAGTTTTTTACTTCTCTTATAAATGCTTTTGTAGCTAGGTACGATAAGGTCAAAGCGAGCGAATTGTATCGCCATGCCTCTACCAGTGAACAAGAAAATCTTAATAAGGTTATGAATGATGCCAAAGCCTATGTTGATGGGGGCAAATTAACCTATGATGATTCAAAAAATCATATAGATAATATTCAAAATGCAAGTGCTAAATTAGCTAGTGATGCGAATGAAAATTTAAAAAATCTTAAAATAGAAGTTATTTCTTCTAGAAAGCTTTTGGAAAACAACAAAGAAAAAGAGCATACGCCTGAGTATGAGCAATTAAATAAAAAAATTGACGAAGCTAAGAAAATTCTTGAAAATGAGAAATTAACTGATATTACTGGTGATATTTTAAAAACTGAAACTAAAAAGCTTAATGAACTTTTCAATAAGGCAAAAGATGCTTTCGGGGATACAATTAAATATCGCGAGCCAGATACTGAAGATATTAAAAAGTTAGATAAAGAAATAAATAAGATAGGTGACTTTGTTACAACTGAAACAAGTTTTGATGAACTTCTATTAGATGCTGAGAAGTTAGTAAAAAGTCACGATGGTTTTATAAAGTCATATGAATATTCTCATAGCGACCAAGCTTTAAGGGAAGCTTATGACCACGCTTATGCAGAGCTTGAAAAGCTACCAAAACTTGATGATAACAAAGAAAACTATGATAAGCTTATAGCAATCTTGAAAAATATTGCCGAAGCAAGATACAAAATAGATAATACAGATTTGAAACTAAATTCTATTAAACTTTATCCTTATGATGGTATAGACGATAGTGTGGCTAGTATTATAAAAAATATTGATTCTATTGATAGAGATAGCTTTAACCTTATTAAAAATTTGAAAGATAAGGATCTTGGAGAATCTTTTAGAGATACGCTTAGTAAGGCAAAGGCTATGGCGCTTAACTATGTTATCGGCTATGAAAGAGATTATAAAGGCCTCAATGAGTTGAACGACAAGCTTAATAAGATTGTTAAGGATATCAAAAAATCAAAAGGGGAAGGTGAGGTTCTCCCTGAGGATAAGAAAAAAGAAAAGATAGAAAAAATCGGTAAGTTGCTTGATAGAGTTAAGGCCTTTATGGGTACTGATAGCTATAAGCAAGGTAACTCGACTGATAAAAAAGCCTTGGAAGATGCTGTTAAAGTGGCTGAAGATCTCAAAAAAGCTTATGGCATTAGCGAAGCTTTGGTTAGTGAAGATAAGCTTAGTGAGGCTATCAATAAGTTAGAGAAAGCTTTGGCTAAGTTTGAAAAGGCTGATGATAAGGCTTTGGTCAAAAAGCTTATTGAAGATTTGCTTAAGTCGACTGAGGGCATAAGGATTGACCAAATCTATGGCAAGAATGAAAAAGATGTTAAGAATGCCTATACCAAGGCGAGGGAGGCTGCTGCCAAGGCCGCTAAGGATAAGAATATAAGTCTTGCTGATTTGACCAAGGCTTATGAAAATTTTAAGGATGCTAGGGATAAGCTGGCTGAGTTTTTGACCAGTAGACTTAAAAAATTAGTTGATGACGATAGCAATTTTGTCGATACAGAAAAATATAAGGAAGCTGACAGGTCTTATGATGCCAAAGATGTTGATGCTATTTTAAATTATAGGTCGCTAATTAGAGATAGCAAGGAAGAATTGGATAAGATAAGCCCAGATGCTAACAAGCTCGATTTGTTGTATAAAAAATTAGATGCAGCGAGAAGGGAGATTGAGGGCAAATTATCTAGCCAGGCAAGAAAATTGACTGATGCGATTTTGGATTCGGATGATTTCATGGATAGCCTTGCCTTTAAGGCTGCTGCTACAGGTAGTGATAAGTATTTGAAATATGCTGCTGAGAAGTATAAGGCTGATTTAGAAAGGACAAAGAAACTTAGTGAGGCTGGTAAGCTTGATAGCAAAGAGGCTGAGACTATTTTAGAATCTCTTTCTAAGTCTAGGGATTTCATTGAGGATAAAATCAGCAAGAAGACTTATTTGATTTTTGAATATACTAGGACCCTTGAGGAGATTAAAAATCATAAGGACTATAAAACATTGAACCAAGCTCTTAGAAAGAGGCTTGAAGATGCCCTTGCCCTTGCTGCTAAGGGTGGCGATGAAGATGTGATTTTTAGAACTCTTGATGAGGTGATGAATGATGATGCTATCAAGGCTTTCATCAAAAAAATAGAACTCGAAAAAAATCCTAACAAGATTAGGGATAAGCTTCTAATAGAGTTGACAAATCTTATAAATGAAGATAAAAAATTAAAAGAGGGTAGTTTTAAATATACCAAGGCTCAAAAGGCTCTTAGGGATGCTTATGATCTTGCCTTGAAAGAGGCAAAGGACCTCATTGGAGATAATAAAAATCCAAAAGAGGCAGAAGTGAAGGCTGTTTATCAAAAATTGTTAAAGGCAAAAAATGCTCTAGATGGGGATAAGTTTGATAAATTAATCAATGACCTAGCCGCAAGATTTAAGAAAAACCAGCTAAAGATAGCTAGTGTAGAGCAAAGAAAGGCAATAGCTGCTAAGATTAATGCCTTATCTGATCCTAAGGCTACTATGGATGATGCTTTGAGAGTGGAAAAGGAGCTTGACGACCTTATTAATCCAAAGTTCGCTGCAACTACTACTCTTACACCAACAAACCAAGTCCAAACTTCAACTCGTCCTGTTTCTACAGCAAGAAATGCAGGATCTATTGTAAAAACGGGTATAAATGGAATAGCTAAAGTTGCGGCAGTTCTTGTCGTGGCTGCTATAATATTAAAATTAACATCAAAAAAAGGAGATAAGAAATGAAAATAACTAATAAACAAATCATTGCTGCTATCCTAATCGCAGCTACACTTACAGGTTGCGATAGCCTAAAAAACAAGCTTAAGAATAGCGATGATACAAAGGTAGAGGAAAGCACTAACGAAGAAACTACCAAAAAAGAAGGCGAAGAAGACGCAGAAAATACTGGCTCTACAGAAAAAGAAGATAAAAAGGATGATAGCGAAGATAAATCTAGCGAGGATAAATCTAGCGAAGATAAGTCCAGCGAAGCTGAAACAGAAGACGGCAATACAGTTGTAGAACAACTTGAAGATGCAGTTTTCAATAATAGGGTTCAAGCAAGGGCTGCAGAAATTCTTTTAGAGGAAACTCCAGAATCACTTAGCGAAGAATACAAGGCTAAGCTTAAAGAACTTGTAGAAAAATCAAACGACATAATCGAAAGATCTGAAAAAGCTCTAGAAGCTTACAAGAAATAATTATGAAATGTGGCTTGCTGAGGCAAGCCCTTTTTTGCATGTTTTATAATAGCTCAAAAAGGGTATATTATAAGAAAGAATTAAAAACAGAGAGGTTTTAATATGAAAAAAAATAATTTAACAAAGGCAATCTTGGCAATGGCACTAGCATCTGCAGTTTTTGCTCCAAGTGTTAAAAAATCATTTGCAGCTGATACTTTTTACTCTGATTATCTTTATGAATCATCTTATCTTGAATCAAGAAGAGAACTTTATAAGACAATAAGCGATGCAAAGGAGATTAAAAATAAAGACAGATATATTTATGCAAGCACATCTGTCAAAGATAGTTTTAATGTTTGGTTTAAATATGCAGAAGACGCTTATAAACAAGCTCCAGAATATTCAAGCCTAAGCTCTGAAAAAGACAAGCTAACTAGGGCTACACAATATTTAAAAGAAGCTATGAAGGCTTTAAATGGCAAAAAATCTTCAATTACTGACTTGAAGGACTTGCTTGATAAACATACTGACTTTACAACATCTTCATCATATTTGTATGCAACACAAAAACAAAAAGATGCTTACTTAGATGCTTATAACAAGGCTTATCGTTACTACTATTATGAAACATACAATACTGTTTTATCAGAATATTATACTAAGGAATTAAAAGAGAAGAGAGCAGCTATAGAAAATGCCTATCTAAATGAGAGAAAAAAAGTTGTTAAGGACGAGATAGATCTTTCAGAACCATTTAGAAAAAATTCTGAAAAATATACAAAGAAGAGCTTTGATACTTTCTTATCTGCCCTAAAACTTGCAGAAACAAGTGTGGAAGATAAGTCAAATATCAAAACTGAAGATGAATATAAGCAAATTGCTAAAACTCTTAAGTCTGCGAGAGAAGCACTTGTTGAAGTGAAAGTTAAGAATGAAGAATTAGAAAAATATATAGAAAAACTTCAAACAGCTGTAGATAATAACAAAATTGCAGTAAAATCTGGTGAAACCCTACTAGAAATAGCTCCAAAACAAGTAGCTCCTGTTAAGGGTAAGCTAATAAACTTAATTAAAAACGCAAAGAGTGTCATCGAAAAATCTGAAGCAGTCCTTGCCAAACTAAAAGGAATCAAGGGATAATATGAAAATATTCAAAAAAATAGCTGTTTTGCTCTTGCTTTGTAACTTCGCCTTTTTGGGTCTGGCCCAGACTAAGGTTAGCGAAGTTTATGCGGCAGAAACAAGCGAAGAGGCAAAGTACAAGACTCAAAAGGAAAATCTTTCTTTTGCTGTTGCAGATAGTATAAATGTTATTAGCACTGAGGCATACAATAACTATGCTTCTAGCAATACAAAGATGGCCTATCAAAAGGCTGTCATGGATGGCAAGGCTGTGCTCCAAAAGGGCGATACTGCATCTTTTACAGAGCTTGCTGTGGCAACAAGCAAAATCAATGATGCCAAGTCAGCTATCTGGCGTGATGTTGATAGGGCTGTGAAGATTATAAGACTTAAGGAAGCTGTAGAGCAAAATAAGGTAAGTGTTAGATCGGCAAAATTCTTACTACAAAACGCACCAAATTCTGTGGCTGGGGTTAAGGATAAGTTAATTAACTTGATTAAAAAATCCGAAGCCTTGATTGAAAAAACAGAAGCAGTTTTACAAAGAGTATAAAAAAATAGGGGACTCTTGTGGGCAAAACCACAAAAGTCCTTTTAAATGAGGTGCAAAATGAAAAAGAAAATCTTATTGATTCTTGCTCTGGTATTTTTCATGGTCCCAAAAACGAGCCATGCTGTAAGCCAGGAGCTTGAAGAAAAGATAATAGCTATAGATACAAACAAACAAAAGGAAAGCCTAGCTAGGGCAAGAAAACACCTTAATGATAAGGGAGTTTCTCAAAAAAAGCGTGCGAAGCTAGAAAAATTAATTGATAAGAACGAAAAAACTATACAGAGAATCGAAAAGTTGCAAGAGATTTTCAAGGATAATATAAGGATTAGAAACCAGATTAGACCTCATCTCCAAAATAGGGATGCCTATTTTAGTGTGGATATAGGAAGGGTCAGTTCTAATGAAAAAATTTCCGAGCTTTTTCTTGATGTGTGCAAGGAAGATGATTATTTCTTCTATGGTCAGTATGGGTCAGCTAGGATAGATACAACTTATAATCCTGCTAAGTCTGTTGGGGATAAGACCTATATAGAAAAGGCGAATTTTGATGTTAGATACAGGGTGGATATAGATATGGAATATTCGACTACCAATTTTGTGAAAAATTGGGTGGCTGAAAATATCGACCCATCCTACACAGAATACGCCAAGGTGAAGGCCATCCACGACTTTATTGTAAAGAAAAATTTCTACAACAAGGGAGATCGTAACGAAGAAAGTGGTGGAGTATCAATCTACCATCCAGCATCAATAATTTTTGGTAATGGTGGTGTTTGCAATGCCTATGCGACTCTTTTTGACCTAATGGCAAAGCAAGCAGGTCTAAAGACAAGATTTCTAACTGGCAAGTCCCTAAAAAATGGCGAAGACCACATGTGGAATATGGTACAGGTCATGGGTGGCTGGTATCATATCGACACCACTTGGGATGACCCAATAATAAACTTTAGCGACAGGGATATTGAAAATATCGAAGACTTTGTTATCTACGATTATTTCCTAAAATCCGATGCAGAAATCAAAAAATCAAGAACTATAAATGAAAACAAAACTCGCCCACAAGCTCCGACAAATTTCCCAACTAGTCCAAAAAATACAAAGATTGAGGAAATCGACGGAAAATATTATGTAAGGTGATAAAAAACAAACTCTCTTTTTCCACTGCGAAGGTGGTTAAAAAGGGAGTTTTTTAGTGGCGAGATTTTTTTAAAATTTATTTTGACAAGAAAAACTTTGATGGTATCATATAGGAGATTTGAGGAAAAAAAGAAAGGAATTTTTATGAACAAAGAAAAGAAAATCTATCATATCGATGATAAGGTCCCAGCGAAACTTTTATTGCCCCTATCTTTGCAACATACTTTTGCAATGTTTGGTGCATCAGTTTTAGTCCCTATTTTATTTCAAATTAATCCAGGCATTGTTCTTTTAATGAACGGGATAGGCACCTTATTATTCATCTTAATAACCAAAGGCAAGGCACCAGCTTATTTGGGTTCTTCATTTGCATTTTTAGCACCAGGAACAGCTATTATTGCAAAGCAAGGATTTGAATATGCGCAAGGTGCCTTTGTTGTGGTCGGAATTTTGGGTTGTGTCATGGCATACATCATCTACAAGTTTGGTATAGATTGGATTAATGTAGTCCTACCTCCTGCTGCCATGGGTGCAGTTGTAGCCCTAATCGGTTTCGAACTTGCAGGCAATACTGTCACAGGTGGGGCAATCGGAGCCAACCTCATGACAGACACAGCTCAAGCCAAGGATTTTATAGTATTTGGCATCACACTTTTTACAGCTATTATCGGATCTGTTGCCTTTAAGGGATTTTTCTCAACCATCCCAATTTTAATCGCAATCATAGTAGGTTACATTGCTGCTATATGCTTTAACATGGTAGACTTTACTCCAGTTGTTGAAGCACAACTTTTCACTATGCCAAACTTCCACATGGCAAAATTTAGCGTAAATGCTATCCTTGCTATGCTCCCAGTGCTTTTGGTAATCACAAGCGAACACATTTCCCACCAGGTAGTAACATCTAATATAGTAGGTCGTGACCTTCTAAAAGACCCAGGTCTTCACAGGTCAATCTTTGCAGACAACTTTTCTACAGCCCTTTCAGGTCTTGTGGGAGGTGTACCAACCACAACCTACGGCGAAAATATCGGTGTAATGGCAATTACTGGCGTTTACTCAGTCCAAGTAATAGGTGGAGCTGCAGTTGTATCAATTATAATGGCATTTTTTGGCCCACTAGCAGCCTTCATTTCAACCATCCCAGGCAACGTCATCGGCGGAGTAACCTTCCTTCTATACGGAATGATTGGTACCAGTGGTATTAGACTCCTAGTAGACGAAAAAGTTGACTACTCAAAATCAATGAATTTGGTTTTAACTTCAATAATCTTTATAGCCGGTCTATCAGGCTTAAAAATTCAATTTGGCTCAATAGAACTTCAAGGCATGGTATTAGCATCTGTAGTAGCAGTAATCCTATCAGCCTTTATGACAATCTTAAAGAAATTGAGACTTACAAACGAGTAAAAATAAGCAAAGTCCCCACAGCAGGGGACTTTTGTTGTTGATAAACTATTTGGTTGTTTTATCAATTAAAAAATAAATAATAGTCAATCAAATCCTAAATTTATGGGATTCTTCCTCAATTCGTTCGTCAGAATGACGTGAATATAGGACTTTGTCGATTGTCTGAGTCTCCACAGCAGGGGACTTTTTGCTGTATGACGGGCATGTTCTAATGCTGGGGTGAAAATCCCTACAGAGCGTAGTTACCGACGAATCTAATAGCAACTTGCAAGTTTTAGATGGCGACGTCTAGGAGAGAAGAAGCAATAGCGAAATCGTG
>NZ_JRMW01000012.1:0-2323 GCF_000758765.1 Anaerococcus lactolyticus S7-1-13 | reverse complement strand
CAATCAGTTTTCTTAACGCAACCCTTGATTAGAAATCTTTCCCCGATAAAGTGGAGATTTAGTCTCGAAGTTTTAGAATGTCCTAGGCTCGTTTGGCTTTCGCCAAACATTGCTAAATGGGAGTTATTTTTTTGATTTAAGTGTTACTAGACACCTAAACCATATTTATTTTATAAAGGTGACAAGAGATTTCTCCAGTCTCCACGAGCCGACGGGCTAGTCTTACGCTCGGTCGAAACGAGGGATCTCATAACTTAAGGTTATGTATGTACGGAGAATTAAAAACTTAAGACCTTGTATTTTTGTAAATGAAGGAGGCGTTAAAAAAATTTGATTGTTTGAGCGTTAGCGAGTTATCAAATTTTAGCCGACTGAATGTCAAAAAAGTTTGGATATAGCACTACTCATACGAAGGAACCTCTATATTAATAGTTTGCCGAAGGCAAACTCCTTGTCCCCCGAGAGGGGTCGCCCGGAGGGTGTAAGTCTCCACGAGCCGACGGGCTTGCCGGGGGTGTAAGGGGGAAACAGATGAGGGAACGTGCGAAACGTTCCCTAGGGTTTCCCCCTTGGAACGAAGATTCAACTGTAAATGGAATAATACTTTTAAAAATCAAAATAATTAATTATATATAGATAGATAAGTCAATCTCGGATTGAAAGAAAAAAAGATGATAACTTATATCGTATAAGACCCTTTTCTTAAATACGCCATAACATATCTCATGCTGGATTCTCTTTCTAGGGTTTTTACTAGGATTTCTTCTAGGTGGAGGGCTTTGGCTAGGTTTCGGTTTTGGATTAGGGATTTGTTGTTGCTTAGGGTCTGGATTTCTTCGCCTGAGACTAGGACTATGGTGGTGTCTTTGATTTTGCTGACGTATTTGACGTTGATAAAGGCTCGGTTGTTTTCTGCGAAGGGGGTGTTTCTGATTTTGAATGGGAAAAATACCTGGTTGGCGTCTATGACGTAGGGGATGTTACGGTAGATTTGGTAGGTCGCCTTGATTTTCTTGTCCATCTGCTTTTTGCTCTTGCCTTTTTCCTCGTAGAGGTTTTTTAGGAAGAGGGCTGGCGTTCTCTGATCCAAGATTGATTCGTCTTCCTTGTAGATGCGTGAATATATTCCCTTGCCCTTGACTTGTTCGGGCATGATTGCAATTATATCTGTGAACATACTTTCTCCTTTCATGTCTATTTGGACTTTTAATGTACTTGTATTGTACATCGAAAACAAATTCCTGGCAAGAGTTTTGAAGAAATTTTGCTAAAAGCCTTTTAGGCTTTTTAATCGCAAGGCTAAAATATTTTTAGCAAAGACATTATTCCATCATTTTTCTCAATTTTTTGAGTGCTAGAGAGTGTCTATTTCTCACAGTTTTTGATGAAAGGCCTATGAGCTCGGCGATTTTTTTGTCGGAGAGTCTTTCCCAATATTTCAATTTGATGATTACTACATCCTTCCTATCAAGCTTTTTAATATTGGCATACAAGTCCTTGTAGGCTTCTTTGGTGAAAAAATCATCCTCGATGTCATCATCGCTTATCAAATTATCCACGAGACTTTGTCCCTTCTCGGTCACTATGTCAAGGGAAGTAGGTCGAGGCTTCTTCGCCTTGTCCCAAAAATAGTAATTAAGCCTGTGCTTCAAATGGTTGCCAAAGGTGCCCTTGTCCTCATCATAGGAGACAATCGCCTCAACTAAGACCATCTTAGCCTCATCAATAGCTTCTTCTCTCTCAAAAGCATCGAATCTTCTAACAGTGGCAAGGATCAAAGGCATATAATCCCCCATAATCCTCTCTGCTTTGTTTATATTAATCATAAAAATATCCTCATTTCATAAAATTTATCTCGAGACTAAATCAATGATAATATAAATTTTTAAAAAAGTTTAATTGGCTAAAAGGGTCTTAATAATTAATTTTTCTTTCAATCCGAGATTGAATCATCCTTTCTATATAATATAAATATTTTTTTGATTTTTAATTTAATTATTCTACTTACAGTTGAATCTCCGTTCTAAGGGGGAGCCCAGGGGGACTTTCCGTATGTCCCCCCACCGGCTCCCCCTTAAACCCCCTTACGCTACCCCCTCCAAACGGCTCCTTAGCGGAGGGCAAAAAAAGAAGCTTGCCTTTTCGGCAAGCTTTTTTTGGTAGAGAGAATTACCTTGTATTAGTTTTCGTTTTTTCATAGAGATTTCTAATCTGCGAAGCCCTAAAAATCGCAAACTCGCTTCGCTCAGACAAGCGATTTTCTTAACGGGCTTCTTGATTAGAAATCTTTGCTCGATAAATGGGAGAAATGGTCTCGAAGTTT
>NZ_JRMW01000011.1:0-8653 GCF_000758765.1 Anaerococcus lactolyticus S7-1-13 | reverse complement strand
ATAAAAAGTACAAGTCAGACTAGATTGCAATTTTTAGGAGGCTTGGGATTTTAAAAAGTTAGAATAATAGATATCTAGAACAACGGGTTCTCCATACCAACACGTTTGCCGTAGGCAAACTCCTTGTCCCACGAGAGTGGTCGCCCGGAGGGGGTAACGGGAGGGGGTTCAAGGGGGACCCGATTGGGGAACGTGCGAAACGTTCCCCTGGGGTCCCCCTTAGAACGAAGATTCAATAGTAAATAAAATTATCACATATAAGATAGATAACTTATCTATGATAAGAAAATAGATATCTTATCTCGGATAAGAAGAAAAAAGATAATTTATCTCGGATAAAAAAATTAATTTATCATGGATAAAACCCCAAAAAATGATATATTAATGAGTAAGAGTACAAGAGAAGTATTCTCTTCTATCACACAAGGGAGTCTTAGGGGGATGCCCCCTAAATAGAAAAGTTTTATGGGATTTTTGTTATTTTTTACGCTGGAGCTGTTGCTTTTTCTATGCTTTAGCCTTATTGATTTTAAAACTTCATACCAAAAAAACCTTGCGGCTTTTTCTATGTTTTTCTTGATGTTTATCTTTGCGGCAATGAGAGGGTCGGGGGATGCTGATTATTACAATTATTTGTGGTTCGCTAAGGATATCGGAACGGATTTTGATAAGGTTTTGAATTTTTCCTACCCGGTTGAGTTTTCCTTTAGGCTGGCTTCTTACCTCATAAACCTTTTTGGTATCAGCCGTCAGTGGGTGATTGTCCTTATGAATTTTTTGTCAATCGGACCTGTGACCTATGTAGTTATCAAAAAATCGGCTAATCCATTTTTGTCTGCGATTATATTTTTGCCGATTTTCTTGCAATTTGATATGCAAACTTCAAGGACTGCAACAGCTATGGGTTTAGGTCTCTTGGCTATTTACCTAGCGACTGAAAAAAAGAGGTTTAGGAGTTTTTTAACCCTAATCCTAGCTATTAGTTTTCACAAGTCGGCTGTAATATTGATTCCATTTTTATTATATTTGGAAATTGACCTTAATAATTTTATAAAATCTTTAATCGTCTTTTTAAGTTTGGCAGTTTCGGTTTTCTCAAAGCTGGTATTTAGCATAGCCGCAACTGTGTTTTCAAAAATAGGCCTTGGCATACTTTCTAGAAAGATTGTAACCTACACCTTTGAGGGTAAATTTGCCTATGGAATGCAACTTTTTGACCCGAGGATTATATTTTTCTTCCTTTTATTTATAGTTTCCATCATGTACTTGGATGAGAAAACTTTTGGGGGAGACAGGATGGAGAAGGCTAGCGTTAAAGCTATGGTTTTTGGCCTTTGCGTTATGCTTGTTTTCAGATCATCGACAGCCATTGCCTTTAGGTTTTCATCATTTTTTGCAATACTGGAGATGTTTTATCTGCCAATGATGATTAAAAAATTAAAATATGAGGATAGCCTGGCGGCCTTTTTGCTAATCTTATCGATTGTGGTCTTTATCGTACCATATGCGATTTATATTAGTGTAGATGCGCCAGAGTACGATTTTTTCTTTACAAATACAATGGCTATCGAGTCATTAAATTAAAAAGGAGTTTTTATGAGAAAAGTTACAACTTACCAATTAATCGACGGTATTAAAAAAAATCTCGCCCTAATTATTGTTCCAGCCATCGTGTTTTTTGGCCTTGTTTTTGGTCTTGGCATTAAAAAAGTCGGAGGGTCTTTTGAGGCTTCGGCAGTTTTGATTGCCACAGCTGGTGAGGGCGAAGAAATTTCCTACAACAAGCTAATTTTAAATGAAAAGCTTGGCAATATTTATTCTGAAATTATAAAGTCACCTGATCTTTATAAAAGAGTTGCAAGTGACCTTAAAAAGGGAGGCTGTAACCTTGATTTCAAGGAAATTATGGCAAAGTCTGACTTTGATGTAAACCCTCAAGCAGGCCTTATTAGCTTAAGTTTTAATGATGATAATAAGGATAGGGCAGGGGATGCTCTTAAGTCAATTTGTGAGAATTTTAGAAAAATGACAAAAGACTACCTAAATGCTGATAATCTGGAATATTTGCATGAGGTGCTGGTGGATAAGGCTTCAAAGAAAAAACTTTTGATTTTTTCTGTTGCAGCAGGTATAGCTGGGGCTATTCTGGGCCTTGCTATAGTAATTATTAAGACTCTTCTTTCTGATAATATAGCCGACGAGGATGACTTAAGAGAATTGGATTTGGATGTCCTTGGATCTAGTGATGAGCTTTTGAAGGTGAAGGCAAAAATTGACCATAGACTTCAAAATGGAGTTGTTGGCATTACAAGTCTTGGCAAGGTTGACTCTTATGATTTTGCAAAAAATCTTGCAGAAAGCCTTGCTCCAGCCAATGGAGTTTTGTTTGTAGATAGCAAAAATGCTAGTAATACCGAAGGAAAATTCTTAAGTGATGAAAATTCCTTTAAGGTCCTAAGAAAGGGTGACATTGATTACCTAGCCCTAGCAGAAAAGGTGTCAGATAAGATTCTTGACGCTAACGAGTTTTTTGCAGAAATTGCCAATAGGGAAGCCTCTTATAACTACATTCTAATTGACCAAAAATCTCTAAAGACAGCAGATCCATATCTAGCAGCAAGACTTTGCGACATGGAAATAATCTTAGTTGATGATAAGACTAAAAAATCTGCTATAGACAAGGCGATTTCAGACCTAAGAGAGCTTGGCATAGATTATTGTGGGGTGGTTTACCATAAATAAGTTAGTAATTCTTTGCCTTTTAATAATCCTCTCTGCTTGTGGCAAGGAAGAAAAATACACCAAACAAGATATACCAACCAGGCCTGCGACTGGGATTAAGCTAAAAAAAGAAATTGGAGTAGGCTTGTCATATAAACTGATAAAAGATTCTAAAATCTATACCGATCCCGACGAAAAAACAGCCTTCGACACCTTGGAAAAAGGCTCGGTAGTCCAAGCTAGCCAAGAAGAAGTAAACGGCTTCGCCTATGTTAGCTACCAGGGGCAGAGCTTCTATATTGAAGTTAAAAATTTAGAAGGAATTTAAAAACCAGCTCGAATTAAGCTGGTTTTATTTTATCATTCTTCTGGGTCTAGGGGTTCTTTTAGGTCTTCGTTTTTGAAGAAGTCTGTGCCGTCTGGGACGTTACTTTGGAAGGCACCTAAGATTGAAATGTAGTCCTTTCCATCTATTGTATAGGTTACTTCGAATTGTAGGTATTCCATGAAGTATTTTTCGAATTGAACTCCGTATCTTTTTGTGGTGTAAGAGTAGGTGTTTTCTCCATCGTTAGTTAGTTCACCTTCTATATGGCGTGTTTTTGTTGGGTCTTTGTAATCACTCGCATGGGCGGTTATTTCTATGTGAGTCTTTTCTGGTTCGATTTTTTTACCGTCTTTGTAGAAAGAGATGTAGATTTTATTGTCCTTAAGAAGGTCGATACAAGGGATGTCGCCTTCTACCCTGCCGTCTACGTCATCTTCGATATTGTCGATTTTACTTTGGTCAAATTTATCAAATTCCTCTTTGGTGTAGGTCCTTATGATTGGTGTCCTATCGTCATCTGAGATTTTCGCTTCAATTTTAACCCCGTCTGCTTCCGTATTTCTTAAATACCCAGGTGTTGGTCTGAAGGTTAACAAGAGGAAGGCCCAGATGGCGATAAATATCCCAATTATTCCAAATACTAGTTTTTTAAACATGAGATCCTCCTTATTCTACTGAGATTTTCTCCTTGTGGAAATAATTTACTAGGGCGAAATAGGCTAGGACAAAGGCTCCTAAAATTAGGACTATAATCGCAAAAGATGACCAGTTTAAATCTAGCATATTTATACTGAATGTGGCTGCATTAGTTGAATATTCCTTAAATTTGATTAAGCTTGTGTTTCCAAGTCC
Source organism: Anaerococcus lactolyticus S7-1-13 (assembly GCF_000758765.1). Lineage (NCBI taxonomy): Bacteria > Bacillati > Bacillota > Tissierellia > Tissierellales > Peptoniphilaceae > Anaerococcus > Anaerococcus lactolyticus. The sequence continues at coordinate 4,752 of NZ_JRMW01000011.1, read as the reverse complement.
ACTAATCAATTTCGCATATACATATCCTTGGAATAAAATTAAGGCTACGAAAAGGACCAACTTTGCTGACCTGCCCATCTTGTTGAAGGGGCGTGATGCTCCAAGTGTGTTAGCTGCCATCATAATTAGGGCAAAAATTGTATAAAACAAGGCGATAATAATTAGGAATTTTACCAAGCTGATAAAAATATTTAAGTCAATGCTTTGACCTAGGTATTTCAATATTTCTAGGGGATCTAGTCCATTATCGCTAGTTATGCCTATAAGCAAAAAGTTAAAGATAGAAAAAAGTCCTATCACAAGTCCCATAATAATGTAGTTTATGAGTCTAGCTCCTGTAGTTTCGCTTGATTTTAATGGTAGTGATGTATAGAAGGCTGATTTTTTGCCGTAAAACCTGTTGTTGTCACTATCATTAAGACTGGCTAGGGAAATGAGTGGGGCAAAGGTCATAACTGATCCGCTTAAGACAATTATAAGACCTAGGGGACTGAAGGCTGTTAACTTATAGACAAAGACCCCTAGGATTGCTATTAGAAGGGGTGACAGCATCCAAGTCATTACCTTTTTTATGTCTTCTTTAAAAATTTGTCTAAATAATTTTCCCATTAGAGGACCTCCCTAAAATATTCTTCAAGGCTTAGGCCTTTCTCTTCTCTTATTTCGTCAACTGCCTTGTGGGCAAGGACCTTCCCGTTTGAAATGATGATTACTTCGTCTAGGATTTTTTCAATCTCGGATATAAGGTGGGTTGAAATGATAAGGGTTGATTCTAGATTGAAATTTTCTATGATTGTATTTAGCATTTCAAACCTCGCCTTTGGGTCAATGCCTGTCATTGGCTCATCTAGGAGGTAGATCTCAGTCTTTCTCGCAAGAGTGGCTGCGATTTGGACCTTATCTTTCATTCCCTTAGAGCATTCCTTGATTTTTAGATTTCTTGCGATAGAAAAAGAATCAATCATCTTGTAATAACTTTCTGAGTCAAAGTCGTCATAAAATCTTTCGTAGATATTTCCTATATCAATTACAGTCATGAAATCATCAAAGGGTAGGTGGTCCGGTTGGTAGGAAATAAGGGCGTTGGTTTTTCCACCTGGCTTATTGCCATCAATTAAAACTTCTCCCGAATAATTTTTCTCAAGACCTGCGATGACTCTCATTAGACTTGATTTACCTGTTCCATTTTCACCTACAAGACCGATTATCTTGCCCTTATCTAAGTTTAAATTAAAGTCATCTAAGACTTTTCTACCTCCATATTTGAGGCTTAAGTTTTTTATATCAATCATAATTTCTCCCAATATTCTCTCAAATCTGTTAGGGCCTGGTCTTTTTTGATATTTAAAGATTCCATCCCCCTTATAAAATCATCTGCAAAGCTGGTAAAGGCTCTGGATGAGAGTGATTTTATCTTGTTTTCATTTTCTGTTACAAACCTGCCGATAGTCCTTTGGCTCTCGCAAAGACCTTCTCTTTCAAGCTCTGCCAGGGCTCTTTGGATGGTATTTGGATTTACCTTGTAGGCTGTTGCGAGATTTCTAACTGAGTCGATTTTATCTCCGGCCTGCCAGTCGCCTGTGGAAATTTTGATCTTAAAATCCTCTACAAGCTGGATATAGATAGGTCGGTTGTTATCAAAATCCATACAAACCTTCTTTCTTTGTATCACTGTACTATTATCTTAATACAAGTGTACTACACCCTTAATACAATGTCAAATTTATTTTTTAAAAATCTTATTTTTGTAAGTGGAGAAATTCATATATGAGAGGATGATGAATATATAAGTTATATCTTTATATTCATAGGTTTTGGGCTAATGATATCCGTAAATTTTATCGAATGTATGACCAGGACTTGTTTTTTAGTGTACGTAGAAGATTTCTCCACTCGCTTACGCTCGGTCGAAACTAGGATAGTTGTACTTACTTTGAACTCAAAGTTTCTATTTAATTTTTTTTACATACTACTGTTTTAATCTTCAAGGAATAGTAAGAGCAATCACCCCTCGCTTCCTCTCGACTTCGCTCGAGGTAAACTAAGTGGAGAAGCCTCTGGCTGTATCAATACAATTAGTACGGTAAAGGTGTCTAGATTGTCTTCGCTTTGGGTGATTATTTTCTTAATTTATGCCTATATATTGTTGAATTTATTTTCTCTTTACCAAACTATGGTAAAATATAAATAATTACTTATAAAAAATTGAGGAACAATATGAAATTAGTTATAGAAAATTTATCGAAATCTTTCGACCAAAAGGAAGTTATAAAGGATGCTTCGTATGACTTTGAAAAAGGCACTGTTTATGCCCTTCTTGGCAGAAATGGGGCTGGTAAGACTACGCTTTTTAGGCTCATTACAGAGGCAATAAAGAAAGACGCTGGAGAAATCTACCTAGAAGAAAATGGGGAAAAGACCCCTGTGTCTTTTGACGATGTTTTTATGATGGTGGCAGAGCCAGATTTACCAAAATTTTTGACAGGTTATGAGTTTATCAGATTTTTTATAGATGCTAATAGGGAAAATATCAAGGATTTAAAGGATATCGATTACTACCTAGACTTGGTTGATTTTGACGAGGAAGACAGCCACAGGCTAATCCAGTCCTATTCGACAGGTATGAAAAACAAAATCCAAATGATCATGTTTTTGATTTTAAAACCAAGGATAATCCTTATGGATGAGCCACTTACAAGCCTTGATGTGGTTGTGTCTCTCCAGATGAAAAAAATCATCAGAGAAATCCACAAGGACCACATCATGGTTTTCTCAACCCATATTCTCCAGCTTGCCAAGGATATTTGCGATAAGATCGTCCTTTTATCAGAGAAAAAACTTTCCGGTCTTGATGATTCTTACCTGGCTGATCCAGACTTTGAGGACAAGTTAATATCAATCCTTGCAGGCAATAAAGAAAACTTGGGAGAAATCCATGAATAAAGATTTTAGGACCTATATCCTAGCCGAAAAAATCGCTCTTACCGAATCTTTCAATATGATGGTTTATGGTATAAGAAAGTTTCCCTTAATCGGTAAAAAACTAGGGGATAAGTACAGATTTTTTGAGTTTAAGGAGATAATGTACAGCTTTTATCCAATTTTTGTCCTTATAAAGCAAATTTTGGGCTGCGCCTTATCTTTTCTTATTGCTTATTTATACACAACAATCACCTATGGCTGGATTTATAAAATCTTTGGTGGAGAGATTTTTGCGGCGGATTTGGCAAGCAAAGCTGAATTGACATCTTATCTTATGGGCCTCATGATTCCCGTAATTCTCTATTTTGCGACTGGGATTTTTAGGAACTTTATCTATGATAATGGGGCAGGAATTGGCAAATATTACTACCAATATCATATTGACCCAAGCTCTTCTGCCAAGATGTTTTTGTACTACAAACCAGCCATGAGGCTAATCGGAAGGACTCTTATTTTTGCTATATTTTTTAGCTTGATAAATAAAATTCCCCTTATATATCCGATTTTGATGAGTTTCGCTGTCTATTTCCTAGAAATCGGGGCTTCGGTTTTCTGGATGAAATACAAACTCAAACACAAAAAGGGAATCTTAGACAATGGACTTTTGCAAGTCGCCTTTATTATTTTAATCCCTATTGCTGTAATGGGACTTGTGATTACAGGTCATTTTGACCTAAGGATTGCGACTGGAATAATATTTGGATTTTCACTTATTCTTTTCATCTACGGCCTAAATGGACTTAGGAATTTCGATTCTTTTGACCAGGTTATTGAAGAATCTGTAGAAGAATATGATGTGGCTTCAGAAGACCTTGACCTAGGCGAATCCAAGGCTTACGAGCTAAAGGATAAGGATCTCGAAGTTAAAAATAAAAAGGGACTTTACAAGAAAAAGGGTCTAGCCTTCCTTAATTCCTTGTTTTTTATTAGGCACAAAAGGCTTATCACAAAACCTGTAATAATAAAGTCTTTGGCTGTGCCAGCCATCGGACTTGGAGTATTTTTCTTTACAGTTTTTAAGGAAACTTTAACAACAGAAGGAATTTTTGAGCTAACAATCAGGGCTATGCCATTTTTGACCTACATTCTTTCAAGGCAGGATGGGGTAATTACTGCCATGTACCTAAACTGCGACCAGGGCCTTTTGCCTTATGGTTTCTATAGGAAAGGGTCCATGCTCCTTGCTATGTATAGGCTAAGATTTAGGTCTATGCTTGCCATCAACATGATCCCTGCTGGAGCAGTTTTTATAACATATATGGTTGCTATTGGATATAAGGGAGAGATTTTTTGGGTAAATAATTTGGTTGTTCTCGCCTATATTTTGCTAATGACTACATTTTTCACAAGTCTTGCCCTTGCTAAATATTACCTCATCCAACCCTACAACCAAGAGGGAATCCTTGTAAGCAAGCTTGCTGGAGCTATAAATGCAGTTGTTTATTATCTTTGCATCTACGGCGCCATTATTGTTAAGGATTTGGATTACAAGATGATTTTGATGGTAAGTGGTGGATTTATCCTCGCCTTTATAATTGTTGTGAATATTTTGATAGTCAAATTTGGATCTAGGACTTTTAAAATAAGAGATTAATGTTTTTTTCACTAGGTGAGTCTATTAATCCAGGATTAAAATCTTATAATTTTGTTTTAATATTATCTTCTTATTATAAAATGTCATTCTACTTACAGTTGAATCTTCGTTCCTAGGGGGAGCCCAGGGGGACTTTCCGTATGTCCCCCCACCGGCTCCCCCTAAAACCCCCTTAC
>NZ_JRMW01000010.1:0-7913 GCF_000758765.1 Anaerococcus lactolyticus S7-1-13 | reverse complement strand
ATTCATGGGATGTCTCGCATGTGCTCGACATGACAGTTAGAGCTTGACTTTTCAAGCCCACCTGTCATTCCGAACGTACGGGAGGAATCCCATAAACCCAGGATCTCTAATTAATGAAATAAGCCCCCGGCCTTCTCTTTTTTTCCTGGACAAAAAAAGACCGCAAGCTCTTGCTTACGATCTTTTGATTTTATTCTTCGTCCTTATTCTTTTTTTCTCTTGTAAAGAACAGTCCGACACTTGATGCTGCCATCAATCCTAGGTAGAATTCATAGTTTGTTATAATTCCTGTGCGTGGATTTAATACTTTGGCTAGGGCTTTCTTTGTACCGGCTACTCCGCTATTTACAGTTGCTGATACACTTCCTGCTATTTTGCCTGCAGCATTTCCTACTGTTTTCACAGTTTGGTCTATCTTCGCTTGGATTTCAACTATTTCATTACCACCCTTTTGACTTGGATTATTTCCTTTGTCTTTTGGATTTTCCCCTGGCTTGTCACCTGTTTTGTCCCCTGGTTTGTCGACTGGCTTATCTCCTGGATTTCCTCCATCAGAATCGCTAGGATTTGGTGTACCAGTGTTATCACTTGGTGTATCATCTCCACCTTTATTATCACTTGGAGTATCATCTCCACCTTTGTTATCACTTGGCTTGTCTCCATCTGGGTTTGGGTATGTGCCTCCACCTAAAGTATCTCCTCCAGGATTTTCATCATCTGATCCCTTACCTACTGGACCTCCTCCCACGTTTGGACCAACGTCAAATTTACTGTACTTAGCTGTGATTACTGTCAAAGCCTTGTCGAATTTGTGGCATACTTGCCCACTTTGATCAGAGAATTTAAAGTTTTTATTCGCATCTTCCTTAAGATTATTTTCATCATCTCCATCCTGGTACTTCCAGCCATCAAATACATAGTCTTGTGCAGTTGATTCGTCCACCTCATTAATCATAACGTCTGTATCTTTCTTAACCCAATAGACTGTCTTTTTAGGGTTTAACGTATCCTTATCTCTTTTTACAATGACTTTTACAAAGTCAGCTGGCACATCAGGTCTTGTTTCATCTGGATCTCCTGAAACAACATTATCAACAAATTTCGCAACTATATAATTAGTTTTTTCACTAAACTGAATATTGCCATCCTTAAATACATTCCAATTAGTGTTTATTCCCTTTTGAATAGTCCATCTTAAGAAAGACTTTCCATTAACTGGATTAATCTCAGGTAAATTGATATCAGCATCAGGTTTGCCATTTGCTAATATACTTATATCAACATTCGGATGAACTTTATAAGCTCTTTGAGCCTTATCTTGATTATCATCAGTTGGTATTATATAGAGGTTTACATAACCTTCAGGAATAGGCTCTGTGGTATTTTCAGGATATACCTTATCAACAACCCTAACTATAAGGTCTGTAAGGACGCTTGTTCCATCTTCAAGAGCTATCTTAACTGGTACTTTCTTATCTCCAAGAGTACTTACATCAACATTATCTGGGTTGACTTCTCCGATAAATTCTAATTTATCTTTTGCTCCTAGTGTCTTCTCAAATTTTTCTCCATTAACTTCTATGGTATATTTAACATTATTCTTATAATCGTCTATATTTGGTCTAGCACCCCTAAAGGTTTCTATTACGCCACCATTTGCTTCTGGAATAGGCTTTATAGGTGTCCAAGGGACTTGATGGCTATAAATAGCTTTAATGGTAGTGTTATCATTAAAGCTATAGGTCAAATCCTTATCCCATTTAACAAAAGTATAGCCTTCTTTACCTGTTGGAGAATTTGCAGGGATAGTAACTTCAATATTTTTCCTAACCCTATAATAAGACTTAGATGAATCTGTTGCATTTTCAGTAGGGTCCACTGTTACCAAGAGGTAATCTTCATAACCTTTTGGTATATCAGTTTCATTTACTACTTTTTTTACCTTCTCTAAGACTTTAACCGGTATATCAACGTAATTAACGTCACCAGACTTATAGGTAAGCTTAAGAGTTGCATAATTTTTGTACACTTCTTTGTTTTCGTTATTTGTTACCTTGGTTTCAGGATCTAGAACTTCTGCGCTTACATCAGGTTCTTTAGTTATTTCATAAGCTTTTATTTCTGTAACATCTTTTTTATCAGAAAGTTTTCCTTCCTTTATAGCTTGCTTATACCTCTCAAGCTCTGGATTATTTCCAATATAGGTCACAACCGTTTCTGCGCTTACTCCTTGTGGCATTGGTTTAGATTTTGTAGAATACTTAGCTACAATAACAATTTCGCCAGCAATTTTATGATGCTTAGTCATATCAAAGTCGGTTTCTTTATTATTAGCCTTAACAGTCCATTTCTCAAAAATATAAGGTTTTATTCCTACTGGTTTATTCGCTTCTGGGATTTTTACATAAGCTTTTGGATTTACATAATAAGTTTTTGTTTGCTTATCAACAGCCTTTTCTGTTGGGTCAACTGTAACTTTTACAAAATCCTTCAAGAACTTATCTTTTTTGAGGATATTTACCTTGCCCTTATTATCCAAGGCCCTGTAAATATTTTTGTAAACTAAAACTGGTATATCAAATTCTTTGCTTGTCTTATCTTTGAAAGAAATTTTAACTTTTATACTTGTTTTGATTGGCTCTGGATCGGAGACTTTACTATTATAAACATCATCTTCTTTTAGCTTCTCATAAATCGCCTTCTCATCATCAAGTATTTCATAAGACTTGTAATTATCCATTTTAATAAACTCTACTAGTGCCTTATCATAATCAGCTGTCTTTGGCAAAAAGTTATTGATATATCCATTTTCATTTTTTGATGATTCAAAGACCTTGATAGGCTCTATTTCAGGATACTTTTTATCTATGAAACTAATCTCGAAGGTGTAATCCCTAGTAATGACTGTGTGAGGATCAAGCAAGCCAGTTGCAGGATTATCTTTTTGCGACCAGCTACCGATTTGATAACCTGGATCTGCTAGAAGGTCTGCATCATTTTTATCTTTTTTCCCATTATTTGTAGGAACATGAACTTTTGAGAAATACAAACCATCAATAACATCATAATGAACTTCCTTGATTTCTTTTCCATTCTCATCCTTGCCGAATGAACCGTGGTCTTTTGCTACAAAGCTTATCCTATGATAGCCTTTAGGTGGCTTATCGTACTTATCTTTGATAAGCCTAATATCCTTATAGTAGAAGTTGACTTGAGCATTCTCTAAATTATCTCCTACATCTACTCCATTTATACTTAGGAGTTTATTATTTTCTTCATTTAGCTCGAAAACAAGCTGAATTTGAGGCTTACTTACAAGTTTAAAGCCTGGGATTGGTCTAAAGTTTCTCGCATCATAGTGCCTGTTACCATTTGATATTTCATCCTGTTCTATTATTGGCTTGGTCAAGCTTGAATCTGGCTTGCCAACACTAGGGTATTTACTTGTATCGCTAAGGTCGGCCTTATTATCTACAAGAAGGTAATTTACCTTATATTCCCTCTTACGATATGGCTTGTAGAAAAATTGCAATTGATTATAGGCCATAGGACATTTTACTGTATCAACCTTGACGTTTTGATAGTAGGTATTTATCTCATTAGCAGAATTACTAATGCTATCGGTCGCGCCTTCAGATTCCTCTTTAATCTTATCCCTGTATTGGTTAAAGGTGTTTTTGACATCATCTGGCGCTTGATCAAACTCCTTGTCTGCTACTAGGGTTAGCTTTTCGCCTTGAAGTCTTGCAAAGTAGAAGGCAAAAGTACCCTCTCTTTGATTTTCCAAAACATTAGTTTCTGTCTTAACTTCATTTAGGTCCTCATCCAATATATGATCTGTTATCTTAACATCATAGAGGTTATTCTTTGCCCAAATAGCCTTTAAATAAACATCCGAATAAACTTCACTTTCGAAAGTATATTGGCGAGGTAGACCATATTTTTCTTTGAAAGAATCATCCACTTCACCAGTATTTTTTCCTTCACCATCTTTTTTAAATATGACATGCTCCCAACCCATAAAATCATAACCCGGTCTTCTAGGAACGGATGGAGCTTTTATAGCTAATCCATTCTCTACAATAAAGACTTGCTTGCCAGAAGTCGAAGTCTCATCTTCTGTTGGAAGTTTGTACTTCTTATTTTCCTTAATGCTAGTCCTTACATCATCGCCAACTTCATACTTACTGCTCTTTAGGTCTATCGGCTTTATCATGTAATTAGTAGCTTCATCAGCATCCAAACCTAAATCGAAAGTAACTTTACTATCAGTATCACATCCCCATTTAGCATAAAGGGTAATATTATGGGCAGGCATGGTATAATTTCCATCCTTAACTAGGGTTGTTCCTTCTGGATTCAAAGACCAGCCCAAAAACTTCCAAGACTCTGGCACCCAATCAGGCTTTTCTGGAACCCTATTGTCTATGATATGCTCTTGATCATATTTTTCCCTTGCCTCTTTGTTTTCTTCATCAGACTTATCATAATCAAAGTTGTAAACTCCGTCTAGCCACCTTAGTGGATGTTGGTAAGGGACTGATTCTTTTTCTGAATCTTTGTAGGAAGTATAATCCCTAACCTTTCTTGGGTCATTGTTAAAGTTTATCGTGTAAGACTTGCGTGAATATTCAAATTCTAGATTGGCATTGTCATTAAATTCTATCGGTTGAACATTTTCTTTTTCTTGATTATTTTCTTCCTTGTTTTTATCTTCTTGATTGCCCTCTTGATTATTCTCTTCCTTATTTTCTTCTTGATTCTCTTCTTCTTGATCATTCTCAACTTTTTCAGGAAACTGACCTAAGAATCTTATCTTATATTTTTCATTATAGAGGTCTTTATAGTTTTTTACATCTTCTCTTGGGGCTCCTATAAATTTTAGGTAGGTCTTAAATTCCTCTAACCTATCACTATCCTCATCATTTAGTTCTTCCCAATCATACACATCCATCGTTCCTTTTATTGTTGTTTTCTCATTTTTTGGCTCAAAGCCTTCTATATCAGGCGGAGTGAAACCATAATCAGCTATAGGGGTATCAAATTTCCTATATTGTAGGGAGAAGTCGTGGAGGGATTCTACATGTTCACCTTCAACTTCGAAACCAGGATAGGTATCCATAATAAACTGAACTTGGAAGGGTCTGCTTTGATTACTTGAATCTATACCAAAGCACATCTCCCTTTCTCCTAATGGCCTTTCGCCAGCATCGCCAAGGGGAAGGGTCTTTGAGTAAGCAGCTTTTCCTTTAATATCGCTAGGATCTAGGAAGTCATTTGCTGTTAGCCTATAGGGTGGGGTGTCCCTATAATGAATTGTTTTATCCTTACATAAGGCCGACCAACCCAAACTACGATAATCTTCAGGGTAGCCTTTGACATTTTCGATTGGATCTGGCCACAAGCCTTGCAAGTTTTGGTTAAAACGAGCCTTGAAGCTATAAGGTTCGCCTTTTTTAGAGTCATAGACCTTGCCATCCTTTGTAATAATAGGCCAAAAATGATTTTCACTATCATTTTCCGTAATTAACTTTGAAAAGTAGAGGGTGTAGACTTGCCTATCAAAGTAGATTTTGTAGCTGGTATTGCCAGCAGCGTCTATGGTTCTAGAGACTTTTTTGTAGACCGATTCGCCAGAATCATCTTCCACCTTTTCATTGGATACATCTTGATTTTGACTGTCGGTTAGTTCCTTGTTATACTTAAAATATTTATCAAACTCAGCACTATCCTTATAAATTTTATTTAGCCTAGCCTTGTCTAGGTCAGGAAAGGCTATACCATCTTTGGATGTACTGGCTATATCTGGAACGGATCCTGTCTTACCTGTAAGTACACGGTTTCCCACAAATTCATACTTATCTTTGAGGTCAAGCTTTGGATTTTTGTCATCATAATCTGCTTTTTCTACCCAAAATTCCACCGAATACTCAGCCTTATCATTTTCCTTATAAATGGCCTTGAAGGTGATATCTTCTGCTGGCATAGCATTTTGGAAGCCTTCTTGATATTTTGTCATATCAATAGGGGTATTAGCTTGTATTATGTTTTCTTCCCCACTCTTATCCTTTATGCAAATATCCTTATCTGCTACCCAATAAGCAAAGCTTGCCCCAGGTTTTTTAGGTGTCTCTGCTACTGCTGGGATGGTTTGACCATAAAAGAGGGTCATATCAGGGATATAAGTTCCCCCGTCAGTGTTTATTTTTACTTGGAAGCTCTTTCTGTTGTAGTAGATTACGAAGGGACTGTTTGTAGCTTCTGGTACAATTATTTCCAGATTGTCAGCATTTTTTTCTGGTTCGAATCCCTTGATTTTTTCTTTCAACTTCACAAAATCCATTTCAGAATAGTCTATTGGCCATCCGAACTTTAAATTGAAAAGATTATCAAGCTTCAATCTTTGTCCCGTCTTAGGAAAGTCTCCAAATGCATTTTTTTGTATGGTTATAATTTCTTTTTCGCCTTCAAGGTTTTCATATAGGTCTCTATCTTTCAAACTTTGAAATAAGTGTTTTACCTTGATACCGTTATTAATAGTAGGCTCGTAGTTTATATCCCTTGTGCCATTATGTAGCAAGCCTTCTTTTTTGCTAGCGTTTTTTCTTATGAAATCATAGCTTGCTATATATTCCCCGTCTGGCTTTTTGTAGCCCTTAAGTGTTGGTGGATTAAGATTGTAATTTACCTTGGCTTTTTCTTCATCGCTCGCATTTTCCCCAACACTTGCTACATAGGGTTGAGAGGCAAGCTCCATTTCCTTGAAATTAGTTCGTCTTCCAGTTACCGGTCTTTTGTAAGACCACCTGTATGTATATACACTTGGCTCGTCAGGATTGGTGATGCTATCCCCTTCTTTTAGATCATAAATTTCTTTATTAGGAAGATTATTAATGATCGTCTTATCCACTAGGGGATACCTCTTGTCTTTATTTATATCATTGTATTCGCTCTCAAATTTTCCTGCGAAAACTGGTGTAATATTTGATGCAACCATAGTTAGTGAAGTGACAAATGCCAAAATTCTTTTCGCTACTTTCATTCTTTATCCTTCTTGCATATTAGATTTTTTATTTTTTTATTATACACCCATCTTTTAGGAAAATATAGATTTTTCATAAAGTTTTTTTGATTTTTTTGTTATTTATCTCATTTTTTTAGAAAAATATGGTTTTTTTATAAATATTTCTTGGTTTCTCATTAAAAAATGCTTATAATTCAAAATATATAGTGGGCAATCCTACAAAGACAAGACCTCGTATTCATAAGATGTCTCGCGTACGCTCGACATGGCGCTTGTGAATTTTTAGTCACTTTCCACATCGCCGTCCCGAACGACGACGAAGTCGGAGGAGGGACCTTATGAATGAAGGACCTCTCATTCATGGGATATTTATTTTTCGTCAATCATCTACAGTCATTCCAAACGGAGTGAGGAATCTCACAAAGGCAGGACCCCTCATTCGCAAGATGTCTCGCATGCGCTCGACATGGCGCCTTGGGTTTTATTGTCACTTTCCACATCGCCGTCCCGAACGACGACGAAGTCGGAGGAGGGACCTTATAAAAAAGGACCTCTCATTCATGGGATATTTATTTTTCATCCATCTTCTCAAGTCATTCCGAACACAGTGAGGAACCTCACGAAGATAGGACCCCTCATTCATGGGATATTTATTTTTCGTCAATCATCTCCAGTCATTCTGAACGGAGTGATGAATCTCACAAAGATAAGACCCCTCTTCATTGGATGTCTCGCATGCGCTCGACATGACGATTCGTGACAAATAATATCATTAGATCCATTTTCTTCGTCATTCCGAACGTACGGGAGGAATCCCATAAACCCAGGATCTCTAATTAATGAAATAAGCCCCCAGCCTTCTCTTTTTTTCCTGGACAAAAAAAGACCG
>NZ_JRMW01000009.1:0-6078 GCF_000758765.1 Anaerococcus lactolyticus S7-1-13 | reverse complement strand
GGAGTACGTCTTCGTTTGATTTTACCATCTACTTACTTTTTAAAATCCTAAGCCTCCTAAAAATTGCAATCTAGTCTGACTTGTACTTTTTATTAAAAAATTAGTTCACAGTATTTATAATGCTTTTATTCATAAAGAGCTGTCAGTGCAATTTTCTTTACGTAGTCTTAGGCTTTTAAAATACAAGGTCTTAAGTTCTTAAACTCTTCATTTGAGAATGCAAAACTCATCTAGCAATGTTTGGCGAAAGCCAAACGAGCCCAAGTCCTGTATGTACCTCGAGACCAATTCTCTAATCTACCTAGGACTAAATTCTAATCGAGAAGCCCGTAAAGAAAATCGCTTGTTTGAGCGTTAGCGAGTTTGCGATTTTTAGGGCTTTGATGATTAGAATGATAGTAAGGATATACGAAAAACTAATACAAGGTCATCCCCTCTAAAAAAGAGGTTTGCCGAAAGGCAAACTTCTGGTTCCGCACTCCGCTTAAGGAGCCGCTCGGGGGTGTAGCGGAAAGGGGGCCTGGGGGAACCCAGTGAGGGACCCTGCGGAAGGTCCCTTGGGGTTCCCCCAGATACGGAGAGGTCATGTAAATGACCAAAATTATATAAAAAAGAATAATTTATCTTGGATAAAAAAAGAGAGGGTTTAAGGGAACCCTCCCAAAAATTTATTTATCTTGGATTAAACCCTATGCTAATATGAATTTTATTGTAAAATTCCTGGCAAAAAGAGTATTATATTTTAAGAGAGGAATTATGAAAATTTTAATTACAAGTGACTGGTACTGGCCTGTTGTTAACGGTGTGGTGCGTTCAGTTATGAATTTAATAGAATATCTGGAGGATGAGGGCCACGATGTTAGGGTCCTTACCCTTTCTAATACAACAAAGTCGTATAAAGATGGCAAGGTTTATTATGTTGGGTCTCTTTCTGCGGAAAAAATTTATCCCCAAGCAAGGATTTCAAACCTCCTTGCCAAGAGCCACCTTAAAGAAATTAAGGCGTGGGGTCCTGATATAGTTCATTCTCAGTGTGAGTTTTCTACTTTTATGATGGCAAAGAGGATTTCGAGTGATTTGCGAATCCCTCTTGTTCATACCTACCACACTGTTTATGAGGATTACACCCATTATTTTATCCCATCAAAACAAGCTGGAAAGAAGATTGTATCTGTGGCAAGCAAGACCTTGGCTAGTCTTTGCGACAGGATAATTGTGCCAACAGCGAAGACTGAAAATCTTTTGATAGATTATGGTATAAATCCTTCTATGATTGATATTATCCCAACTGGTATCCACATACCAGAGCTTTATGACAAGGCTCTTTTGAGAAAGGCTTTGGGAATTGAAGAGGATGCAAAAGTATTATTATACTTAGGCAGGCTTGGGGAAGAGAAAAATATCCAAGAGATTATGGAATATTACGACAGGCTCAAGGATTCAGAAATCAAACTTTACATAGTGGGTGGAGGCCCATATCTTGACACCTTGAAGGAAGATGCGGCAAAGATAACCAAGGAAGTTATTTTTACGGGTATGGTTGAGGCGAATTCTGTAAACCGCTACTACCAAGCTGCAGATATTTTTGTAACTGCATCTACATCTGAGACCCAGGGTCTAACCTATTATGAGGCCCTTGCTAATGGCACTATTGCCCTTTGTAGGAACGATTCTGTCCTTGATGGGGTAATTAAAAATGGATTTAATGGTTTTAAGTACGAAAACTTTGAAGAATTTGAGAAGTTTATAGATAGGGTATTTTCAGATAGCGAATACAAAGAATTACTAGAAATAAATACTAGAGCCTATGCTAGAGAAAATTTTTCGGTGGACGGTTTTGGAACTAAGTGCCTAGCTTGCTATGATAAGGCGATTAAGGAATATAAACGTGAAAGTATTAATATATTCAAAAGACTATGAAACAGTCAAGGAATCTGGCGTGGGCAAGGCTATTGACCACCAAATCAAGGCCTTAAAGCTTGTAGGTTGCGACTTTACCCTAGATGAAAAGGACGATTTTGATCTCGTTCACATCAACACCATCCTTCCTGGCTCTGTTCATTTTGCGATTAAGGCAAAGAAGATGGGCAAAAAGGTTGTCTACCACGGTCACTCCACCATGGAGGACTTTAAAAACTCCTTTATTTTTTCAAATCAAATTGCACCGCTATTTAAGAAGTGGCTGGTTTATGCATATAGAAAAGGTGACTTGGTCTTAACGCCGACCGAATATTCAAAGAAAATCCTTGAAGGCTACCATATTGGCCGTCCTATAGAAGTGGTTTCAAATGGGATTGACCTTGACTTTTGGCAGAAAAAACCGAATGACAGGGAGAATTTCTACAAAAAATACGGTTTAAATCCGGAAAAAAAGTCAATTATTTCTGTGGGGCTTCCTATAAAAAGAAAAGGCATTGATGATTTTCTAAGACTTGCCAAGAGGATGCCTCAATATGAATTTGTTTGGTTTGGCAAGCTTGACAGAGCCTTGATGAGCCCAGAAATCAAAAAGGAAATGGAAGATGTACCTGCTAATTTCCACGCACCTGGCTATGTATCTAGCGAGGGGGTAAGAGAAGCTTATGCAGGTTCTGACCTCTACGCTTTTTTGACCCACGAAGAAACCGAAGGCATAGTCCTCCTTGAGGCCCTAGCGACTAAGGCAAAAATTTTAATTCGAGATATAGAAATTTTTGAAGATGGCTTTGTTGACGGGGAAAATATCTACAAGGGAAAAAGCCTTGACGATTTTGAAAGAAAAATCAAAGGAATATTGGAAGGGACTTTGCCAGACCTATCGGAAATCGCCTATGAAAAAGCGAAAGAAAAGTCAATCGAAAAAACCGGAGCAAGACTCCTTGACCTTTATGAAAGGACTTTGAAAAATGAGATCAATAATTAAAATGGTTGGAATTTTAATTCTATTTATCTTTCCAGCCTTATTTGTAAATTATTTTTTAATAAGTTTTGATATTTACGGGGAATCTGGCATGTTTATCTCTCAAATCGGAATAATCGGTATAAGTCTTGCTGCAATCCTTCTTTATCTTAGGGGCAAAAGGCTTTACGAAGCTAAAACCCTCATGCTAATTGATGGGGCAAAATCTATCGAAGATTTAGAAGAATTAAGGGATAAGAGGATTTCCTATGATTCAAAGGCTGCTGTCACCAAGGCAATCTTGCTGAAAAGTTTTAGCGAAGAAGAGGCAGCAAAGCTTAAGAAATACACAAATAAAGCAGCTGATATGGACCACTACTACTCAGGCCTTATAAAAAATGCTGACCCAAGCCTTCGCGAAGAATACAAGATAAGACGTGATAATTTTAACAAAAAATACAAGCATAAGAGTTTTGTATATATAGATTTTAAGGAAAACCTAAGGATGAGCCTTAAGTGGTTAAGTGGATTTTTTATAATTTTAATAGGGGCAGGCTTGGTTCAAAAATTTACCACAATCAAGGACCTATATGTACTTGCCTATATTTTTCAAATGGTATTTGGGTTGGGATTCATGATAAATACTGTAATTTGGTTATCAAGGACCCTAAGATCCTATTGGGATAAGGACTATATTTAGATTGGCAGTAGCCAATCTTTTTTTGTGAGAAAATTAAAACAAAAATCCATATATTAAAATATTTAAAATAAAAACTTAAAATATTGAATACCGACTTTACAAAAATAAAGGTGGGTAGTATAGTTCAATCAAAAGGGAGGTTCTTATGATAAATAAATGTCCAAACTGTGGTGATCAAATGATTATCACATCATATAGATGCAATTCTTGCTACACAGAAGTACATGGTGAGTTTGAAGTTGACTCATTTTCAAGACTAGATAAGGAAGATAAGGAATTTATTGAGCTATTTCTACAAAAAAGAGGTTCTATCAAGGATGTTGGAGAAGAAATTGGCATTTCCTACCCAACAGTAAGAAATAGGATTGATAAGATTGTAAGTAAACTAGGTGGTAAAATTGACAAAAAATCTCATAGGCTAGACATCTTAAACATGCTAGATAATGGTGAAATTACAACAGAAAAGGCGAAGGAATTACTAGAGGAGCTAAACAATGACTGAAGAAAAACAATTAATCCTAAATATGCTCAAAGAAGGCAAGATTACAGTCGAAGAAGCAAGTGACCTTCTTGCTGCAATTGGGGATAAAAAATCAAAGGAAACAGACTTTGCAGGTAAGATTACATCAACAGTTGACTCTATTATCAAAAAGGCAACCGAAGCTATTTCTGCAATCGACCTTGACCAAGCTTTTGATATCAATAATTTCAATCTTAAGGGGGAAATAAATACCCACAAAGATATCAGGGTTGATGATGAAATTGACGAGATAAATATTGACCTAATCAACGGCGAAATACTTTTAGAAAAGTCGACAGATAAGGGAATAGTAATTTCAGCTGACATCTTTGCCAAAAAAGGTAATCTTGAAGATTATATAGATGTTGAAATCAGGGATAATGTCTTAGATATAGAAGAAAACGAGACTTACAAGAATCTAGGAGCCAATGTCAAACTAAGGGTGCAAGTAGGCAAAGATTTCTATGAAAAATTAAATGTAAACACTGTAAATGCGAGAGTTGAAATAGCTGACACTGACTTTGGAAGTTTAAATATCGACTCGGTAAATGGTAAGATTATGGTGATTAATAGCAAGTCAGCCATCGATGTCAATAATGTAAATGGTAAAATTGACATCAAAAACATCGAGGGATCTCTAAATATCGACAATGTTTCAGGAGCTATTTACCTTGCTGGAATCAAAGGCGATAAGGTTGAAGTAGACAATATTTCTGGAAATATCAGGGTAGATGGGCTAGCAAGCGATAAAATTACCGCAGGTTCAAGGTCTGGCTCAATTAGGATATATAATATTAAGGACACAAAAGACATTGATCTAGAAACTGTAAGTGGCATAATTGTAGTAGACACAACAGACTACCAAGGAGAAATAAAAGCCTTTGTTGATAGTGCCACTGTAAACGTCACAGAAAAGTTCCAAAATAAAATTAAAACTGACGAAGGATACGACCTATCAACCTCAACAGACGAGGCAAAATTAACCATAAAAGCCAAAACAGGCAATGGCAAAGTATCCCTAAGATAGAAACACAAAGGTGGGCAAGAGCCCATCTTTTTTTATCCTTGGAAATGTGATATAATAAAGGATAGAAGTAAAAGGAGATTTTTATGAAAGAAAAAGAGAAAAATAAGAAAAAATCCTTCCAAAAAAGAGTTGTTTTTTATGTATTACAAATTATTCTAGCCTCAATATTTATCTACCAATCCCTAGAAAAAAATGTGGGCGGCTTTGTAAAAAAATTTAATCCCCTATTATTTGGGATAGGAATCCTAATGATAATTATGAATGTAGTATTTTTATACATGGAGTGGAAAACCCACAAAAGAACGTCTTTATAAAAGATGTTCTTTTTTTTAATCCGAGATTAAATGTATCATCTTTACTTGTTAATCCGAGATTGACTGTATCATATAGATGTTCTCAGTCATTAACATGACTGCTCCGTAATCGGGGGGGACGCTAAGGGACCTTCCGCCGCTCTCGGCCGCTGGGCAAGTCGTCCCTCACTGGGTTCCCCCAGTCCCTCTTTCCGCTACACCACCGAGCGGCTCCTTATGCGGAGGGCGGAAGCAGAAGCTTGCCTTTTCGGCAAGCTTTTTTTTGCGTAGGGAGGATGTCCTTGTATAAGATTACGTATCTCCCCACTGATATCTAATCGTCAGGTTGCTAAAAATCGCAAACTCGGCTAAAGCCTCAAACAAGCGATTTTCTTAACGCAAACCCTTGATTAGAAATCTTTGCCCGATAGATGAGAGAATTGGTTTTGATGTTCCAGTGTTTGCAGGGCTCGTTTGGCTGTGCCAAACATTGCTAGATTAGAGTTATGTTTTTTGATTTAAGTGTGACTAGACACCTAAACCATAATAGTTAAATAAAGGTGACCAGAGATTTCTCCACTCGCTACGCTCGGTCGAAACGGGGGTGGGTCGAGTATTTTAAAATCCTAAGACTCCGTAAAGAAAATTGCACTGACAGCT
>NZ_JRMW01000008.1:0-12194 GCF_000758765.1 Anaerococcus lactolyticus S7-1-13 | reverse complement strand
ATATTATGAAAAAAATAATTAAAATCATAGCCCTAATATTGATACTAACAGCCTGCTCATCTCAAGGCAAAGTCAAAAATCCTGCCACCCAGGAATACAAGGCAGGAACAGGCAATATTCAGGGGAATGTAGATGTAGAAAAGTATTTGAAAATAGATCAGAGATTTGACATAGGGGCAGACAAAAACGGAATGGCAGTTTTTAAAGATCCTCATGAAGCCTACCAAGCCCTAACAGAAAAATACTCCGACGGCATAAGTCTAATCCAAAAAGAATTTGACCTAGAAGATTTAAGCGAAACATCCTATGAAGACTACAAAACCTATGGTTGGCAAGTAGAAACAGGCAGTCCCGAAGAGCAAAATCAAGCAAAATTTATATCGGGATTTTTTGATATTTATGAAAATAGTTTTGAATAGAAGCTAAGGCGTCTACCATAGAAAAGGTAAGGTTCTAAAGGTTTATAAAAGCAAATGAAACTGGTCTCCGACTCATATCGGAGGCCAGTTTTTTGTTCATTTTTATTAATTGATGTTAATCTTTTTGTTATTAGCCACTTGTATTTGGAATAGATAGGCCATTTTTTTTTATATCCCTGTTGACGCGTTCCCTTGTGTGCATGAGATTTCTCTTTATAAGTTCATTTAACTCTTAACACAAAATTTACTGATTCAAATTAATTTTGATAAAGATAGTTGGATTTATTAATATAAATCAAAAAGCACAGGAAAGTGTAAAATATTTGCAATTAAGTTAAAAAAGGTTTATAATTTCTTTGATAGTGATAATAGTTATCACAATTAATGTATTATTTTAAGGAGTGTTATGAAAAACAAATATAGATTAGCCCTTTGCCTTGCTTTGTCAGGTGCAATTTTGGCAGGAACAACCAAGGGAGGAGTAATAAGTTATGACTCTTCTTCAATTATTAGTTATGCAAGTCAGAATAAAATAATAAAGTCAGCAGATGGCAACTTTTTATCATTTACTATAAGAATGAACGAAGATTTTGTAAAGAACATTAAAAGTGTAGAAGTAAATGGGAAAGTTTGGGAAAGTTATCACAATGGTCAAATTACCAAAAGCGGATATTATTATCTTAGCAAGGGAGTCGACTATCAAGGTTATGGTATTAAATTTGCAAATAAGTTTAAAAAGGATGATAAAGTCGTAATCAAAACAAGTGATAAGCAACTTTCTTTTACAATGAAGGGTAATTCTTTTAATTCATTTTCAGATAACATCCTAAATGATATAGTGGATATGGCTTCTGTTTCGTTTACAAATATCAATGCCCCATCAAAGCCAGACCCAGGTCAAAAACAACCTGATGGCCAAGCTGGTACAGAAGATGCTAGTAAGTATATAAAAAAGATTGAGACTAGTCTGGGGACTACCACTATAAGGATGGATGATGATTTTGTAAAAAGTATTGAAAGTATCGAAGTTAATGAAAAAAAATGGAAAGAAAAATCTGGTAGCGGTATCTCTGATAAGGGTCTTTATTACCTAAACAAGGGTGATGACGCTGATGGATGTGGTGTTAAGTTCGCTAAATTTGCTGAGGGCGATAGGGTTGTGATAAAGACAAAGGATAAAGAGCTATCTTTCACCGTTAATAATCCTAGTGACTCTGCCAGCTTTATAAAAAAGGGTTCATTAAAGGTTAAAAATATTTCAGATAAGACTCAACCAGACCCATCAAAGAAAGAGGATAATCCAGGCGCAAGTCAGGGAGAAACTCCAGATGAAAAAGAAATAAGCTTTGTATATAATTCAAACCCTGTGAGATATAATGTATTAAAATTATCTAAGGGCAAGCTTGATAAGTCTAAAGTAGAAAAACTTATTATTAATGGCGTAGTCCAAACAGAAGTATCCTCACCTTCAAGTGTTTATGGTAATGATAAATATGCTTTTTCACGCGATGGTGAGCTTTGTATTCAAAGTTTAGGTAACAATCACTCTCTTTCCATAACTTATGATGGCAAGGAATATAATTATTTATACAAAGATAATAAACTTGTTGAAAATAAGGATAAGAAAGAGATAAATTATCAAATTAAGCTTCATGGTGAGTTTGATTCGCTCTTAGTTGGTCAGAAAAAAATCGATGGTTATACTGGCGGAAGTGTTTCAGTTTCCAACAATCCTAATTCAGTTTCAGTTAAATACACTGACAAAGATAGTCCTAAGGATGAAGACTGGAAAAAACTAGATGGCAAGGGCTCTGAATTTACAGATATAAAGGCTGTTATTAGCGACCCAGAATCCGGCATTAGGCCTACATTCAACTATGGCTCTATAAGCCTTGAAGGAGATGTAAACAAAGAAGGTACTTTCCAAATATGGCTAGAAGCTACCGACGTTTCACGCAAGAAAATCATTTCCAACAAGGTGGATTGCCATGTCTACAAAGAAGGAAAAGATAAGCTAGAAGACCTTTTAATTACTGATAATTTTAGGCAGACCAAAGACGGGAAATATATGTGGGATATGAGACCTTGGAGAGTCACAAAATTCAGCGACTCTGAGGAAGTAATTGTTCCTCAGGGCCTAAAGGCTTGGTTTGGTTCTCATAAAAAGGACGTTTATGGTGAGCTAGGTTTTGAAACTCTAGAAGAACCAAGTCAAACCCTAGTTGTGGGCGAGGGAGCAAACCTAACCTTCAAGAGAATGAAAATCTTTGGATCTGTAAAAATAATTGTCAAAGACGGAGGAGTTTTAAACTTAGATGACTCAGTAGTTTTTGGAAAGATTGAAGTATCTAATGGTGGAAAAATAAATGTAAATTACAATCCATACAATGATAAAATCACAGATGGAGCATCAATTTCTGGACAAATCGTGCTTAAGGATGGAGCTATACTCGGCAAATCTTCTATTTATTCACACACTAATTGGCTCGGCCAAGGTAAACATGAAAATACAAATGACAAGCCAGTAATAAAAGTTGAAGGCAAGGTAAAAATAGAAGATGAAGTTTATATAAGGGGAGACCATGCCGCTACCCATTCAAAACACGGACAACCAGCCCTAGAAGTTGGTCCAAAGGGAGAAGTAGAAATAGGTGAAAATTCATCCTTATATTTATACGGTGGAGGTATGAACCACCTAACAGAAGTAGGTGGAGACGCTCTTATATTAAATGGTGGAAAGATAACTGGCAAGGGCAAACTTGTAGCTGTTGCAGGTGAAGGTATAGAAAAAAATGGCGGAAATGGTGTGTCTGGAAAAGGTACTATTTCAGTAGCCAAAGCCTATATCAGAGGTGGTAATGGTAAAAACCCTGGAAAGGCTCTTGAGTCTGATAAAATAAAATTTAATGGAACCAAGGGAACAACTATTGATGGAAAGGTACCTACAACTAAAGATCCAGCTGTTCCAGAAGATTACTGGCACAACACCTTCAGGCCATTAGAAAAGGTAATTAATAAAATCAACTCTGCCCTAGAGGAAAACAAGGATAAGCCTATAAAGTCTAGTCCAGCTGATAAGAAGGAAACCACTCCAGTAGTACCTTCAGGCAAGGAAAAACCTGCTGGCAAACAAAAAACTCACAGCACCTATGGAACATCACAAGGTGGAAGCACAAAGGATTATGGCCAAAAGAGAGATTTGAAAAAATATATAGATCAGCTCAAAGAGGCTATGATGGAGAATAAGATAGCAATTAAATCTGCTAAGTTTTTATTAGAAAATGCCCCAAAACAAGTGGCTCCAGTAAGAGATAAGCTAATAAAACTTGTGGAAAATGCTAATAATATCATAGAAAAATCTCAAAACATCCTAAAGAAGTTGGGAGAAATTGAAGATTAAAAATTGAGAAAAAGCTAGGAAATGAAATTTGGTAAATGCAAGCTAAGATTCGTATTAATTTGAAAAATCAGGCTTTAAATCCTAGGACCTTAAGGATGAATTGAGTAAAAGTCCTTAGGATAATTTCAAATTTGCCATATCTCAAAATGAAAACAAAAAACCAGGGCCTGGATTAAAAATTAATCCAAGCTCCTGGTTTTTTACTTATAGTATTTCTTTGTTTATGGCGTTGATTTTGATTTCCTTGCCATCTTCTAGTTCGATTTCGTATTTTTCACCATCGCCGTCGTTGATTAGTTTCCACTCTTTAATCTTGCCGCCACCGTTTGATTTTAGGGCTATATGCATAGCTTCTTCTGGTGGGATTGACTTCCCAAGATCAACAGGATTTTCTTTGTCATCCTTCTTTTCCTTTTCGGCATCGCTTGTTTCTGCTGTGTTGGCGTTTACCTTTAGCTTATATTCATCGCCATTTTTCTCACCTTCAAAGGTATAGAAAGCTTCGCCGTCTTCTTCTTCGTAGGTGACTTCTGTGAGCTTGTAAGGTGCGCCACCAACATGACTTTCAAACTTATAGCTTGCTGCCTTAAGTGTTACCTTGTTGTTTGGAAGAACAATTTCAGCTTCGCTTTCTTTATTATTTTCGTTCTTAGCCTCTTCTTTTCCTTCTTCAGTAGGGGTGTCAGCCTTTTCTTCTTGTTTTGTCTCTTCTTTGTTTTCTGTTTTATTTTGATTGCATCCAGCGAAAACAAAAGTGCTTGCTAGAAGTAGGGCTAATAATTTTTTATTCATATGTACTTCCTCTTTTTAATTTATTTACATGTATGACTATACCAAAGAGGGAAAATTTTACAAATTTTAAAGTTTAATGCAAAAACCTATCAATAAAAGTAAAAATTTGGAAAATAAAGATAAAAAATAGACCCGAGGGCCTATTTTAAAATTATTTGATTATTTCGCCTGTTGCTGCATCTATTTTGACATCATCGCCATTTTCTATATCTATGTCATAAACAGCCCTGCCATCATCTATTTCTAGCTCGTATTCTACAACCCAGGCATTTTCTGCTTGACCTTTTAGGGCTTTTTCCATGGCCTCTGTTGCTGGGATAATTTTATTGAAATCTAGGGCTAATTTGTTTGTATCATCATCTTCATCGATTTCTTCTTCTACGATTTTTCCATTATCTGCAATTTTTAGTTTATATTCTTTGCCATCTTTGAATCCTTCTATTTCGTAATCTAAGGCTTCGTTAAAGAATGTTAATTTTAGTTTTGATATATTTATAGATCCTACGGTTCCATCACCGAATTTGTGTTCGTGGAAGATTTTTACTGCTTCTTCTGGATTTGTAGGTACTTGTGGTATTGGATCTCTGTCTGGATCTATTAGTGAATTTTCGTCAGCATCTTTTTTGGTGTTTTTCACTTCCTTGACACCCTTGTTTTCAGTTGTTTGACTTTCTTCTTGTTTAGTTTCTTCTTTTGGTTTTACCGCTTGGTTGCCGCATGCACCTAAAACTAAGGTTGTTGCTAATATCAAGATTAATTTTTTACTTTTCACAAATTTACCTCCATGCAAAATTCTTCTTATTTTAAAGTGAATCTTAGGCTCTATCTTACAATACTTATACCCATCACAATCAAAATTACACTTAAGACCTATGATTTTACATTATTAGAAAAAAATTTGAGAATAACAAATTTAACACCAAGCAAGAAATCTTAACCATAATTTAATAGTATTGTGATATAATCAAGATGAAACAAACTACTTTCAAGGAAGGGTAAGGATATGAAGGTATTAATAGTTGAAGATGAATTAGACTTATTAGATTCCATAGCTGAGGGGCTCACCCTTATGGGTTATGTGACAGATAAGGCGAGCAATGGTGATGATGCAATTGATATGGCTTTTGTAGAAAGCTACGACCTAATAATTTTGGATGTGAATTTACCAGGTAAGGATGGGTTTGAAGTTTTAAGGTCTATTAGACAATTTAACAAGGAAATTGCTATAATCATGCTAACTGCAAGGTCTGATATAGAAGACAGGGTTAAAGGCCTAGACCTCGGTGCGAGCGATTATATGGTTAAGCCTTTTGCTTTAAAAGAGCTTGATGCTAGGATGCGTTCACACTTGAGGGGCAAGAAAATCCACCAGTCGACAGTAATAAATATTTCAGGTTTAAGTTTTGATACTATAAAAAGAGAAGCATCTTTTGATGGAAAAATTATTCCTCTTACAATCAAGGAAACAGGAATTTTGGAATACTTGTTTGTAAATTCAGAGCGTTTTATTTCGGCAGAAGAACTTATCGAACACGTTTGGGATTCAAATGCAGATGGATTTTCAAATACAGTTAGGGTCCACATGTCATCGCTTAGGAAAAAATTAAGGTCAGCCTGTGGTAAAAATTTAATTGAAAATGTAATTGGTAAGGGTTATAGGATTCATGAAACAGAAAATTTATGATTCGGTAGTCTTCAAGTTGATTCTGGCTGTTGTGGTGATTTTTATAATCATGCTCCTTGCTAGTATGTATCTAATTAACCGCAAACAGGCTATGGTAATTGATGCAGTAATTGAAGATATAAATGAAAATATGAGTTCGATGGATAGGTCCATGGTCCTATTTGTTGACTCATCCAAGCTCCAATCATTAAGTGATTTTACAGTTTATTTGATTCTTGTTATGTCTACTGTAATAATCCTAGGCTCCCTTTCCTTTGCCTTTATCATAAAAAAAATCCTCGCTCCCCTAAAAAAATTTCAAAAAAAATTAGGGGAAGTTGATATAGATAGGCCGGAAAGTTTTGAAAATCTGGTAATTCTCGATAACACCTCTAGTGAAATTGTTGAACTTTCACAGACCTTTGACAAGATGCTTAAAAAAATTTATGCCGACTACAAGAGACAGAAGGATTTTTCGTCAAATGTTGCCCATGAGTTAAGGACGCCAATCGCTGTTATGAAAAGTCAGCTTGATGTTTTTAGGCAAAAGACCGATGACGAGGATGCAAGAAAAATGCTAAGGGTGCTTGATAGCAATGTTAGTAAGCTAAATGGGCTTGTTGATGCCATCTTATCCTTGCGAAAAAAATCTAAGCTTAAATTTGTTGATGTAAACTTGGATATACTGGTCGATGAAATCATCCTTGACCTTGAGGATAAGGCCGAGGAGAATGGAATTGATCTTATAGTAAAAGATACTAATATTAGCCTTGTAACTGATGATGGTCTTCTTCAAAGGTTGGTTTTTAATATAGTTGAAAATGCTATTAAGTATAATAATCCGGGTGGAAAGGTAGAAATTTCTGCCAAGCAAGTTAAGGATATGGTGCAAATAATAGTTGCCGATACAGGTGTGGGAATTTCTCAGGCTGATAAGGAAAGAATTTTTGAACTTTTCTATCAAATTGATTCATCAAGAGGCCAGGAAGGTTTTGGCATAGGCTTGTCTTTATCAAAAACTATAGCAAATATGTTGGGAGCGACTATTGAAATTACAGATAATGAGCCTAAGGGTTCAATCTTTACTGTAAAAATCCCAAAGTCTTTATAAAAATTTAACAAAGTCTTTATTGGAATTTAACAAAGACTTTGATAGAATGTAGCTAATGAAAGAAAAGGTGGAAAAGATGAGAAAAAGAAAAACATACCTCCTCCTAGCTCTGAGCCTTGCCTTCATTGGCTTGGGGATCTATAGGAAAGAGGTTGATACAGTATTTATGAAGGCGATTAATTTGTGTTTGGAGTGTATAGGAATTGGATAAGTTAAAAAATTACAAAAAAATAATCATCCAAGCTCTATCCACCATCGCTCACAATTTTCATTTGGATAATTTCTTGAAGGGAAAAATCTACCAGGGAGCCGGCAAAAGGGCCTGCCTACCAGGGTTAAATTGTTATTCTTGCCCAGGTGCTGCAGGGTCTTGCCCAATAGGAAGCCTTCAGGCAGTGATAGGATCAAAAAAATATAAGTTTTCTTTTTATGTTGTAGGTCTTATTATGTTTTTTGGAGTGGTTTTCGGTAGACTTATATGCGGATTTTTGTGTCCGTTTGGATTTTTCCAAGACCTACTTCATAAGATTCCAAGCAAGAAATTTTCAACAAAAAAATTAAAGGTACTCAGGTATATTAAATATATAATACTCACTGGAATCCTAGTTGGGATTGGCTTTGCCCTAAAAGGGAAATTTGAAGTTGTACCTCCATATTTTTGTAAGTACCTTTGCCCTCAAGGTATAATGGAAGCGGCTATTCCCCTTGCAGCAAGAAACTTATCCTTAAGAGCAGCCCTTGGACCTTTATTCAGGTTTAAGTTTGTAATTTTGGTACTTACAATCATCTTGTCCATCGGATTTTTCAGACCATTTTGCAAATGGATTTGCCCGTTGGGAGCTTTCTATTCGCTCTTCAACAAGTATTCCATTTACCAATTGAAGTTAAACGAGGATAAGTGTATATCTTGTGGCAAGTGTGCGAGAGTTTGTAAGATGGATGTAGATATAAGACAGTCAACTACACATTTAGAATGTATCAGGTGTGGAGATTGTGTTAAGGCCTGTCCAACTAAGGCCATCATTAGTGAATTTATAAGAAAAAAAGGAGAAGAAAATGAAAAATAAAATAATTTTTGCATTAATGTTAGCAGGAGTGTTAGCAGGATGTGGAAAAAAAGAAGAAGCAAAAACAAAAGAAGATGTTGCACAAGAAGCTATAAGCCAAGCTGAACTTCCAGAAGGAGCTAAAATTACAAAGGATACAACAACTCCAATCGAAGAACCAAAGGTAGAAGGCGAAAAACCAAATACACTAGGAAAATTTGAAGCAAAAGACCAAGATGGCAAAAAATTTACCAACGAAGACTTCAAAAATTATGACGCTACAGTAATTAACCTATGGTTTACAGGTTGCTCTGCTTGCATAGATGAAATGCCAGAATTAAACAAAATTGCTGACGATTTCAAAAAGGATAAAAAGGTAAACTTCCTAACACTTTGTACAGATGCTGAGTATGACCAATCAACTATGGACGCCTTCAAGAGAATAGTTGGCGAAAACAAACCAACCTACCAAGCTCTTGGTGTTAAAAATGATGGCGAAATCAAAAAATACCTAGACCATGTATTTGCTTATCCAACAACAATCGTAGTTGACAAAAATGGAAATATTGTCGGCGAAGATGTGGTAGGAGCAATTACCGGAGAAGACCAATTAGCAAAATTAAAAGCAAATATAGACTTAGCTAAGAAGGCTTCAAACAAATAAAAACACTTTCCCCTATAAAAATTCTGTTTGCCCCGACTTTGTCGGGGTTTTCTTTTGCTTAAAATAAGTATTTTGATATAATAGGATATAGGAAAGGGAGAGAAAATGAGATATTTAAAAATTTTTATAATCACTTTGATAGTTACTGTTATAATGGAGTTTTTGTCAAAATTTCTTCTAAAAAAATATGGCACAGACAAAACCTTATCTATAATCAAAACTATAGCTGTAGTTGCTATAGCAATGTTTCTTAAAGAAATTATTTGAAAAAACGCAGGCTAGGGTGTCTGCGTTTCTAGTTTATTCCTAAAAGCAAATAGGAAAGATATTTATTTTTTATCTTGTAAATTATTTCGCTTGCTATATAAGAAGCGAGGACGGCTATAATTGAAATGGCGAGACTTTCTATATCAAATCCAAGTTTAATTATTACAAAGATAGCTGGGTAGACATAAATCAGGGTAAAGATTTGATAGTCTAAAAAGCTCATTGTTGCTTCTTCGGTGATGGTCTTTAGGATGAGGTAGGCTAGGGGGAAAATTGTTAGCAAAAATCCGTAATCGAATTTCAAATAAAATTCCTTTAGGTATATTTCTCCGAAGACCATGATTATAGCAAGAATTAAAAGGGCAGGGTTGAGCCTTGAAGCTGATCTTAACCTGATTGCCATTACATAGAAACTAAAATATAGGAAGAAATCTTCAAAGGGTTCAAGAGCATATAGCCTCTTGCTAAAAATTATTAGAAGGTAAAGGCCCAGAGAGAAGGCTCCTATTATTGATGTTGCTAGGCTGCCTACAAGTTTATTAAAGATTAGTTCTAGGATAAAAAAAACTCCTACCATGACCATCAGCTTATAAAGGCTGGTGATGATTTGTATAAGGTCGCTAGGAATTTTTGTAGAAAAACCTCCCCTAACTACTAAAGCCACTAGTAGGCTATGGAGGATAAGGGGGCCAAACATGATGGCGACTTTCTTTGTTTCTATAAAAGAAATCTTAAAGGCTAGGTAGGCAATTATATAAGATGTTAGTGCCCTTGTTATTAAATTTTCATCAATTGATAGACTTGTAGCGATGAAGGCCTTAAACACCAGACATATGAGAGCTAGGATTGTAAGACTTGCCGCTAAATTATTTTTTACATACTTCATACATTTATCATATCATAAAATTAGAGAAATGGTATAATATTTAAAAGGATGGAATTATGGATAGACGCAAAAGAAGTGAAAATAAAGAATATAAAAATCCTAAGACCAGAGAGAAAAAGAGACGTGTGAGGGAAAAAAGACGTAAGAGAAGGACTTTTGGCCCTTATATTTTAATTTTTATTCTCCTTTCTGCCTCTATATTTTTTGGCGTAAGGAGCTTATCTCACAATGTCGAAAGGACTGTGGCTAGGATAGAAAAAGCTATTAAGACTGACGATACAGCCTTCATGGAAGCAAATATGGATAGGCTTGATGTTATTTTTGAAGTCCTAAAAAAATCTTATTCTGATGATGAAGAAAAACAGGATGAGTTTGTAAGAAATAATTTTAAAAACCTTGATATAAAATTTTTAAACAAGCTTGACATAGACGGGGGTGTGGAAGTCACACTAAAGATTTCAAATGTAAACTACGTTACTTGTTTTGATAAGATTAAGCACCTAGAAGAAGCCAACCAACACGAGGCCTACATGAGAGAGTTATCAAAAGATGGAGCAGAAGTAAAAAGTACTGATGCAAAAATATTTCTTAAGAAAAAACTTTTTGGCTATGAAATTTTTGAGTCGAGAGACTTTATAAATGGCATAATTGGTGGTGCCTTGGATTTGGTCAAATGATAGCAAATAGATCAATAAAACAGACAGAAACAGCCCGTAATATAAATCCGGTAATTATTACCGTCATCCTTTCACTTCTGGTAATAATTCCCCAATACGTGCTGGGGATAATCATAAAATTAAGACAAAATATAGAGCCTATAGACAAGTTTTTTACATTTATCGACAAAAAAAACTTGTCTTTCTTGCTGATAATTTATGCCACAGCCTTAACCTTAATTTTAGCCTATATATTTGCAAGAAAAATCTTAAAAAGAAACAACTTATCCTTGGGACTTGTAGATGAGAATAAAATTATAAACTACGGGAAAGGCATACTCTTAGGATTTTTTTTCCTAACCATCGTAGTCCTAATCTTAAAAGTCACAGGCTTTGCAGAAATCAGGAAAAATCCAGCAGGCTTTAACATTAAAATCTTTTTGCTCTTTGTTCCAGCTTGGATGCTCCAAGGTTTTGAAGAAGAATTTCTCCTAAGGGCAATTTTGATGAACCAAATGTCAGCTTTTGGCAAGATAGGGCTCGCAATCATAGCCAACTCCCTAATATTTTCAATCCTTCATTTAGGAAATGCAGGCATTAGCGTCATGTCCTTCATAAATATTTTTTTGCTAGGTCTGGTGTTTTCATTAATATTTTACCTAAAAGGCTCAATCTATATGGCAGGAGCCACCCATTCTATTTGGAACATGACCATGGCTAACATCTACGGCATAACAGTCTCCGGCAACAAGTCAGTAGGAGTAACTTACTTCACCACAAACTTAAAGGGTCCCGACCTAATCTCAGGAGGAGGCTTTGGAGTCGAGGGAAGTATAATAACCACCATAGTCCTAGGCATTTTATTAATAATTTTAAGCAGAAAAGCAAAAAAGAAATCTTGCGGAAGTTAGGCAAGATTTTTTTGTTAAAAAAATTTATGAAGGCTCATAAGTTTTATGCAGGTAAAATTGGTTCTGGCATTCTATATCTTATATTTGTCTGGACATTTATTCAAGCTTTTGTTGCCCTTATAGAACTAATTGCAGCTTTATTAAAACCAGCAGACGCAAATGGAAATATTATTGTATAGATGATTTGAAATTATAAAAAAGACCTCGGTTGAGGTATTTTAATTTGTAACAGACTTAAATTGCAGGATGTTAATGGTTATTCCGACTATACAACACATTGATATAAAAAATAAGGGGCTGTTGCATAAGTCCCAACATAGAAAAAAGACGAGGAAACTAAACATCCTCGTCTTTTTCTGATACAATGTATTTATGAAAC
>NZ_JRMW01000007.1:0-2362 GCF_000758765.1 Anaerococcus lactolyticus S7-1-13 | reverse complement strand
AAAACTGATTGTTTGAGGCGTAGCCGAGTTATCAGTTTTAGCAACCCGAAGATTAGAAATCTCTATGAAAAAACGAAAACTAATACAAGGTCATTCCCCCTACCAAAAAAAGCTTGCCGAAAAGGCAAGCTTCTTTATTCGCCCTCCGCTAAGGAGCCGTCTGGGGGTGTAAGGAAAGGGAGGGTTCGGGAGGGAAGCGTTGAGGGACCATACGGAAGGTCCCTTAGCGTCCCTCCCGATAACGGAGATTCAACTGTAAGTGGAATAATACTTTTAAAAATCAAAAAAATATTTATATTATATAGAAAGATAATTCAATCTCGGATTGAAAGGCTAAGGAACGTAATCTTTTTACAATCAATGCTCCTATTCGTCGCATCGCTTGTAAAAAATTACATAAGGTTTTTCAGAAATTTCTGCTGCGGTGCTTTGCACCTTGAGAAATTTTGAAAACCGTAAAAACTTTAATTTCAAAGTTTTTACTACCATTAAATCTCGGATTGAAAAAAAGAAAATAACTTATCTTGGATAAGAAAAAAAGTAATAGTATAATAAGTGTAATCTTACAAAATCCCATTTAAAAAAACCTTTTAATCCCACCCAAAACAAAATAAAAATGGTGAGGGTAGGGGCAGGGGCCATCACAAAAGGACTCCACACCTGGTGTGTAAAGAAGAATATCTGGTGTGGAAAGAGAAATGAATTGTGTAGAAAAATTGTAGATATATTTGCTGAAAATTTAGAAATATTTACAAATTGCATAAATGTGTTGACAATGTGGAGAAACTATTGTAAGATTATAAATGTAAAGTGAGTACACTAAGTACAAAACAAATTTCAAAGAAATTCAAAGGAGAATTATAATTATGAAAATGAATAAATTAGCAGCAGGTGCTCTAGCACTAGCTCTAGGTCTTGGTGCAGTTGCTCCAGCAGTAGCATCAGAACACGGAACAAAATTAGTAGAAGTTAACTACAATGAAAGATTAGCAGAAGCTCAAAAATACTTCGCACAAAGAGAAGATGCTAGAAAGAAATCAGCAGCAGCTAAAGAAAGATACGAAGCAGCTAAAAAAGCTCAAGAAAAAGCAGAAAAGAAATACAAAGACCTTGATGAAGATAAACCTGGTTCTGAATCAAAAACAGCTAAAGACATTCAAGATGAACTTGATGGCCCAGCAGGTCATCCAGAACAAGGCTTAAAAGCTAAAGCAGCAAAAGCAATAAAAGACTATGCTGATGCTCAAGATGGATTTAAAAAAGGTACAAAACAACAATCTGATGTTGATACAGCTAAAAAAGCTTATGATGAAGCAGTAAAGAAATTAGATGAAGCTCTTACAAAATTAGGTGAAGCTAAGAGAAAAGAAGCTGAAAATGCTCCAGATCTTGACAAAAACAAACTAGGTCCTAAAGCTCAAGCTTTCGTTGACCTTGATCATGCTAACCAAGAATTAAGATTAGCATACAAAGCATACGGCGAAGCTCTTGATAAAGAAGCTGTACTATCTCAAAAATTCAAAGATACAATGACTGATTTAAATACAGCAGCAGAACTTGTAAACAAAATCGTTACAATCGAAGGAACAAAGATTGTTGTTAAAGACGCTAAACCAGCAGCAAAATCAGTAGCAGAAGCTGTTAAAGCTCTTAAAGCATCTATCGATGACAACAAAGCAGCAGTTAAATCAGCTGAATTCCTACTTCAAAACGCTCCAAAATCAGTTGCTAAAGTAAAAGCTAAACTTGAAGCTCAAATCACTAAAGCTAAAGCAGCTATCACAAAAGGTGAAGCAGCTCTTGCAAAAGTAGAAAAGAAAATGGCTTTCATCGCTACAGCATACGCTGCTGAAGATGATGTAAAAGTAGAAGATCTTGAAGCTCTTACAAAAGAAAACAAAGAATCAGCTTCTGACATCAACAACACAATCAAAGAAAACGAAAAAGAACAACCAGCTGTTGAAGAAGAAAAGAAACCAGAAGAAAAGAAACCAGAAGAAAACAAACCAGCTAGAAAAGCAGGCAAAAACGCTAAAACTGGTATCGCTGGTATCGCAGGCGTTGCTGGTATCCTAGCAGCAGCTTCAGTTGCTTACGCAGCAAGCAAAAGAGACTAATCACAGACTCTAAAGGAAGGACCAAATTAAGAGTGCACTCTTAGGTCCAACCAAAAAATAAAATACCCGGGTACTCACTTGACAAAAACCATCCTTTTGATAAAGGGTGGTTTTTTTATTCCACTAAAACTTAATTTTTCTTTAATCCGAGATTGAATTATCTATCTTATAATTTTTTAGTCATTACATAACTACTCCGTATCTGGGGGAACCCCAAGGGACCTTCCGCAGGGTCCCTCACTGGG
>NZ_JRMW01000006.1:0-4730 GCF_000758765.1 Anaerococcus lactolyticus S7-1-13 | reverse complement strand
TTTCTATATAATTAAATAGCTTGATACAAATATCCAAGAAAAAAGTGATGAGCAGAATAGTTTTAACTATTCTGCAACATCACCTTTATTTTTTATAATTGGATTAATGGAATTATTAAGCTATACAATAAAATTAATTTAAAGAAAAATAAATATTAGATAATACCAGGCGATAGCAATTAAAACCTCTATCGTCTTTTTTTACTCAAAATAAGTACGGAATAACACAACAAATTCTCTAAAACAAAACACTTAATCAATGTAAGATTGAATGAAATCAATATTTATGCTATAATTAAATAAATCTAATGAAGAGAAAAAGAGGAATATTATGGCATTAAACTATAAACCATTATGGATACAGTTAGCAAAAAAAGGATTAAAGAAAACAGATGTAATAGCTATGGCAGGACTTACAACAAATGTTATGGCACAAATGGGCAAGGATAAACCAATTACATTTAAAAATTTAGAAAGAATATGTAAGGCTCTATCTTGCACTCCTAATGATATTATTAGTTTTGAAGATGAATTTGAAAAAGAGATTTAAATTCTTATAGTTCTTTACACTTGATTTACAAGGGATCAAAGAAAATCTTAATAAAGGTTTCTAAAATTTTATTGAAATAATGTATAATTTGTGATAGCTTACTTACAATTTTAGAATTGTAATCTTTATATAGGGTGTTTTTATATCTTGTCAATGATTTTGTAAATATCTTTTAGATTGAAATCCAAAGTTTTGTGAGTAATTTATTTGAGAATTTACAAAACTTCTTAATACATGACCTGTATGTGTATAATGACATTGGCAAGAAGACATCTGTGATTATAGATTTTAAATAACTATATAATTGTAAAAAAGTATAGCACTAATACTAGCAAGAAAATTTATACGAATTTAGTTGACACAACTAAGAAAAATTGCTCCCATTTACGAAATGGTTTATACTTCAAGAGAGGAGGTGAACTAAATTGATGAAAACACTTGGTATGTTAACAATCATCTGCTTAACAGCATCAATTATGATGGTGAATTTTATACTTATTATTCCGAAATTTGGCTCGAAGTATTTCGGTGCACCCGATGATATCAAAGTTATGATGAGTAAGTTGCCAGATAAACCGATTTGGATCAATATAATCGGCGGACTTATCATGATACTTGGATTGCTAGCCATTGCAGCCGTTCTAGGCTGGGCAATTGTTGATACAGTAAAATTTAGTTTAACTTTTCAGCAAGCCTTTGTTAGATTTTTAATACTATTTGAAGGATATAAGCTTTTTGATATTATCTTTTTTGATTATCTCATGCTTACCAAGTTAAAATTGCCGACTAAAGTTTACCCAGAGACGGTTGGTGCTAAGGGTTATGATAATTTTGGTTTTAATGGGAAAAGTCAGATTGCAAAAATTATAATCTTCTTTTTCGTGAGCCTAATTTTGGCATATTTACTGACCGTTTTGGTTTAACTAGAAATTCATAACTTATAATGTTCAATTCGACTTCTTGGCTATTTGTTTTAAGGGGCTGTAGCTTAAAAAAACCAATTATCAGAAATAGATATAAGCCATGAACAGTTATATGAAGATAGGTTAGAGGGAAATATAAGCGAAAGAAACTTCAATCTAATATGTGAGCATATCTAAAAAACAAGACAAGAATCATTCCTATAGGAATGGCTAAATACTGACACAAAAAAATGTATCAACCTTTGCCCTTTTATCAGGATTTAGGTTGATACACAAACTTATTTACAGACCCTAATTATAGGATGACAGTAATTTAAAGTTCTGCAAAAGTTAATTTTGCCTATTTAAGGCTTGATTCCACAAACCAAATTTGTTTGTTGTAGTCCTCTATATGATCTTCCATAGCATTAGCTACAGGGAAATTATCAGCTTCATCTGCTTCTTTTCTAATCTCTAGTGCGAGTTCTTTTTGAAGTTTTATGTCAGATAGGACTATTTCTAATGCTTCTTTAATAGATACTTCTTTAGAAGTTTCAATCTCTTTGATTGTAGAAATTTCTAAATATTCTTTTAGATTAGCAACTGGAAATTCTCCAGACATTCTGATAAGCTCAGCAACTTCATCAAGTCTTTCACCAGCCTTATCATATTCAGATTCAAGATACTCATGTACAGATACAAATTGAGAGCCTACGATATTCCAATGTAGATTATGGATTTTAATGTTTAGTACTGCAAGATTTGCAAGATAT
The DNA here is from genome assembly GCF_000758765.1 of Anaerococcus lactolyticus S7-1-13. Classification (NCBI taxonomy): domain Bacteria; kingdom Bacillati; phylum Bacillota; class Tissierellia; order Tissierellales; family Peptoniphilaceae; genus Anaerococcus; species Anaerococcus lactolyticus. Next base: position 2,505 of record NZ_JRMW01000006.1, on the reverse strand, counting down.
GTGTTTAATTTTGTCATTATCTTCCTCCTTTAAAATGATTTTAATTATCTTTATTATTATATGCAATAATAAAAAACAAGTCAAGCCTATAATATTGAATAAAATTTACTAGCAAATATTTATTATTTCATCCTAATATCGTAAAAATGAACAGAAGAAAATTATTTCAGAGATACAAAATCACATAATGCAACAAAAAGGAATAGATAGAAAGATAGAATCTATACAAAAGGAAATATCAGATATTATTGAAAAGAGTATTTTATAAATTTTAATAATGAAACTTTGAAAGGGATAGCAGAAAATGTTATCTTCTTTTATTACAAGAAAGGAGATTAGTATTAAAAAATTAGATCAAATAAGACAAGAGTCAAAAGAAATAAAAGATAAAATAGACCATACAGAAGAAAGATTAAGACAAGAAAAAATCAAGAAAAAAAGATATTAAAACAAGATATAGTAAAAAGAAGAAAAGAAAGAACTCATAGACTCATAACAAGAGGGGCAATCTTAGAAAGCCTTATAGAAAATGCAGAAGAACTAAAAGATGAAGAAATAAAAATCCTACTAGAAAACCAACAAAGACAAAAGAATTTAAAGAAACACTAAAAATAATGAGCGAAAATTAAAAAAAAATAAAAAGGAAGATTTTTACAATGAGCATACTGCATAACTTATTTTATTTAAAATTTTTAAGAAATATCTGAAAGAATACTTAGGAGAAAGCAAGATCTTAAATATATCCCAATGGAAATTGTAATTTGCCACTATGAAGAAAGAGAAAATAACCTTTACAATCAAATATTAGGGATATGAGAATAAGTTGAACAAGCAGAAAAAGTTAAGACTTGCATAGAGCCGTTACAGGAACAAGAAAAATGACTATCACAGGTAAAACAGAACGAGTTAGACCAATAAAAAACAAAAGTGAAATATTTATAACTTAAGCATTGACATCAAGTTTTTTGTGTGATATATTTATAACATCAAGTTAGAAATATATCACTTGAAATTATACGTAAGGAGAATTTGACATGAAAAACAAAGTATCTATACGAGAAGTTGTTGCAACAAAAATTATTATTGCAATTTTAATTGCGGGATATTATTGGTTGTGGAGCAGAAGTGACTATCAGCCTGAATACCAACAGTTTTCAAGCTATTGGGGTTTTATTCTATTTTTGATTCTGATAGTGCATTATTTTAGAGTAAAGAAGTATAAGAAAGAATACTTTGATGAATTTGCGGAAAAAAATCTACACAGATGTGATTCAATATGCTTAAAAATTTTTGGCGTGTTAATGGTTATTATAGCGTATTTAGGAGGGATTTTAGGTCATGTAAACGGAATTTCAACAGCGTTGATGGGATGGTTAATTATTGGAACAGTAATTACAATTACAATACTTCGTACGATTATGTTTATAATTATGGATTCTAAAGGGGTATAATTGTGGCACTAATAACAAAAGTTAAGGAATATAGAGAAAAGAAAAAATATAAACAATCTGAACTTGCGGAAATGGTAAATGTCAGAAGAGAAACTATTGTACATCTTGAAAATGGAAAATATAATCCGTCATTAAAATTAGCTATGGATATTGCAAAAGTGTTTGATGTTAGCGTAGAAGATTTATTTGAATTTACAGATGATTGAGGCACACAATTTAATTTAGGAAATATAATATGCAATTCACAGGATTGCAATGGGACGATATAGATTTTGATACGGTCGAAGATTTAGATAAATATGATAGGAAAAAATATCTTGCTCCTATTTCTGTTATAAACTTAAAAAAGACTCCTGGAAAGACAACCTCAAATGATTCTGAGATAGATAAGTTTGCAAAAGATGATAGAGAATTTATAAAAAATCAAGTTGAAATATATAGACCTGACTTTATAATTTGTGGAGGAACAGGAGATATATTCATTAAAAACAATCTTAATTTAGATATTAGTTCATGGACGTATGTTTCTGACTATTTAAGTTATTTAATTTATAATGATACTATTATAGTTAAGACATACCACCCTGCCTACAGAAAAAGTAAAAAAGATTTATTTGAAAATATAGTTTCACCAATTAGAGATATATTGAATAATAAATAGCAGAGATTTTAGTAATTGTTTTAAAGGAGAATACAAAAAAATTAAATTTTATATTTAAGTCGAGAACAATCTAAAGACGGGGAGAGAATATCTTCATCGTCTTTTTTTATTGCAAGAAAGGAGATTAGAATGAAAAAATTAGAACAAATAGGACAAGAGTCAAAAGAAATAAAAGACAAAATAGATGACACAGAAGAAAGACTAAGGCAACTAAAAAATCAAGAACAAAAGATATTAAAACAAGACATAGTAAAAAGAAGAAAAGAAAGAACTCATAGACTTATAACAAGAAGACCAATCTTAGAAAGCCTTATAGAAAATGCAGAAGAACTAACAGATGAAGAAATAAAAATCCTACTAGAACACCAACAAAGACAAAAGAATTTAAAGAAA
>NZ_JRMW01000005.1:0-7438 GCF_000758765.1 Anaerococcus lactolyticus S7-1-13 | reverse complement strand
GAATAAGTTGGACAAGCAGAAAAAGTTAAGACTTGCATAGAGCCGTTACAGGAACAAGAAAAACGACTATCACAGGTAAAACAGAACGAGTTAGAAGTATAAAACTGGTCGAAAATGTATGGTACAATATTATAAATATAGAGTGAAACGAATTTGAATTTGTGGAGGTGTTAGCTATGGGGATATTTGAAAAATTAAAAAAGAATAAATACCTGCGTTGGTTTATCAAGGCCATCAAGTTTATTGCGATAGCGATGATTCTGATTGTGCTTGTCCATGTGATCATCATCGCTGCGACTGTGTGGTTTTATGATGCTTTATGATGACTTAATTTTCAAAACGAAAAGGAGAACACTTATGGGGATGATAGCAAATTATCAATCCACAACAGATATTGAATTAGAAAAGTTTACGTGTCTTGATGATGTGGAAGAAGCACAAGAAGATGTTAACGTAGAAATCTGTGACATTGATAAAATTTGGGATGCACTTCATTTTTTTGCTGACAGGAAAATCTGCTAGTGAACCGATTGAATATGATGTAATCAGCGAAGCGATTGTAGGACAGTTTAATATTTATGAAGAGGATTATATAGTTGGTACGAAATCGGATCGAGTAAAAGAAATCGCTAAGGCTTTGCAATAGATTGATTTTGAAGCGTATCTAAATGAATTTGAGATGAGTGCTTTTCGCCAAAAGGAGATCTATCCCAATATCTGGGAATATGAAGAAGAAGCAGATGAAATCAAGGATGAGTTAAGAGACTCATTTGAGAGCCTGAAAAAATTTTATGAGAAAATAGCAGAGCAAGAAAAAGCGGAAGAGTGGCGAAAAGCATGGGCTGATATTACCAACAAATATTTGGAAGAAAATAATATACAGGAAAAAGTGGATCACCGTTCTTTTTAAAGGTAAGGCATAAAGCAAATACCGACCATTCATTTAGGTGTATCGGCAAGTCAAATGGAAAAGAAAGGTATAACCACCGATAGAGGAAACATTAACCGAGAAATCAAACATCAAAATGCGATTTTAAGAGAAATCAAAAGAAGAATAAAGGCATTACTAAATTGGATAAGAGGAATAGGAAAAGAGGAAAAAACAGAAAACGAGAATACAAAGCCCCCTCCCATCCAAAGAAAATTTGCTGTCCGTTTTTGAAAATCTTATCCGTAAAAATGCATATAACCATAATACAGATTTAGAAAAATACATTGAAAGCTATCAGTTCTTAAAAAAGAAAAATATCACTTCCATATCTGAACTTAAGGAAAGCATAGTTACTTTAAGAGATAAGAACTATAAAACCACAAGAGCCATTAAAGGTAACGAAAAGAAAATAGATGATAGAGTACAACTTATCGACCAAGCTCAGAAATATTTGAAGCATAGAGACACCTATAAAGACTGTGTCAAGTTAAGGAAAAACAAACAAGATACTTTCTACAATGAACATACCGCAGAGATTATTTTATTTGAAAGTGCCAAGAAATATCTGAAAGAACATTTAGGAGAAAAAAAGACCCTAAATATATCCCAATGGAAATCAGAAATAGGCACTTTGAGGAAAGAAAAAGGTATTCTATATTCTCAAATGACAGATATACGAAAAGAAGTGGAACAGGCTGAAAGTGTTAGAGGTTGTATAGATAAATTACTGCAAGAAAAGAGAGGATTAACACAGGAAAAGAAGAAAGAGTTAGAGGTATAAAATTCGAATAAAATTAAAATAATAGTATGATACTAAACGAATTTTTGAGTGAAGAAATATGAATAAATATTGCGTGCATGGTGAAAAATCAAGATTGACATTTTGTATACAAAGATATATAATTTGTACGTAATTTTGTGCTTAAAATTAGATATACGTTAGTATCATTAATGTACTCTAAGGACGGTTGATTTTGGAGAAAATATATAGAAGAAGCCTTGTTTCGTTTATTTATAATTTAATAATAATGATTTTTGGAGCGTTTGTTGCATTTTTAATTTCCGGAGTAATTGGAGGATATAAAGTTGCAATTATTATATCTTCTATCATCATTATTTTGGTTGTAATAAGTATATTTAGGCAATTGAGAACTAAAATAATTATAAATGGAAATGGTTTATTAATAAACGATGGTAAAAAGGAATTTAACTATAATCTAAATGAAGTTCATATTTCTTCAGAACAAAGAAACAACGACTCGTTTTTCTTATATCTTTATACAGAAGATGGTAATAAGGAAATGTTTGATTTATCTTCGCTAGGAAAAAGAAAATATAATGAACTTATTGAAGATTTAGGAGTGGTTGGAGTAAAAAGCAAAACAATTAAATTAAATGATGTTAATAAAAATAATTAAAAAGGAGGATGAAAATGGAGAAATATTTAGAAGAATTTTTTTCAATGGGAGTATATGCCTATGTTGTGATTGCAATTTTTATATTAGCGGCTGTTTTTTCGTTTGTATCAATTAAAATGAACAAAAATGCCTTGACTAAATGGTTAGCTGTACATCCTAATGCGGTGAAAATTGAGCTTTCTTCCGGAAATAATGTAATCACTCAAAAACAATTATATGCTAGAGTAATCAGTGGTGAAGCTGCTATTTTTAATGAAAAAGCAAAATATATAGTTTGTGCAGATCCAGGAGATATTGTTTTAGAAGTAACTTACACATATACTAGACCTGGAGTGTTACATAAAAATGTTACTACAACATGGGGACCTGCAAAAGTGGAGTTTAATGTTGAAAGAGGAAAAGACTATTTACTAAGTTTTGATAAGAAAGAAGAGCAATTTAAGTTATCTAGTAAATAATTATTTGATTGACTTGAGTTGAAGGAATAGCTATCGTTCAAAAATTTTGTATTAAAGACAGTTATCATTTAATATTATGTATCGGTTTAATTAACAGCAAATCAAACAGGTTTGCTGTTTTTTGTTGTTCAACATAAGGCGTCAATAAATAAGAAAAGGTACTTGACAAAACGCTTCATTCGGAGCCAAACCCTTGCAGAGACCAACAACCATTCGCTTTTTAAAAGTCAAGGGTAAATAAACTCGCTAACGCACGCCCTTGACTTTTAAAATATGAAATGAACAAAACAATTAAGCCGACATACTGAAACAACAAAAATTAATTCAGTAGTCGGCTTTTTTTAATTCTATCATTTCAAAACGCTCATTCACAAAGAGGATATAAAAAAACTATTAAGCCTCCACCTAAAACAACAAAAAAGAAAGGAAGTGATAAAAATGGCAGGCAGTTTTCATTTTTAAGTAAACATAATATCAAGAGGAAAAGGAAAAAGTGCAGTAGCAAGTGCAGCATATATAAGTGGAGAAAAAATAAAAAATGAATGGGACGGAGTAACCCATGACTACACAAGAAAAGAAAAAGTATTAGTAAAAAATATAATATTGCCTGATCATATACCAAAAGAATTTAATGATAGGTCGACCTTATGGAATAAAGTAGAAATGGCAGAAAAAAATTCTAATGCACAACTAGCAAGACAATTCATAATAGGACTACCAAAAGAATTATCTTTAAGTGAAAATAAAAACCTAGTCGAAAGATTTATAAAAGAAAAACTAACATCACAAGGAATGATAGTAGATTATGCAATTCATGATGAGAATCAAGATAAAAATGGAAATATCCATTGTCATATAATGACCATAATGCGACCCATAAACGAAAAAGGAGAGTTCTTAGCTAAGTCAAAAAAAGAATATATCCTAGATGAAAAAGGAGAAAAGATTTTAAACAAAAATGGAAAACCAAAGACAAGAAAAGTAGAACTAACAACCTGGAACGATAAAGGCAATGTAGAAAAATGGAGAGAAAATTTTTCAGACCTTTGTAATGAATATCTTGCAAAAAACAAGATAGAAAAAAGAGTAGACCATAGGAGTTTTAAAAGACAAAATTCTGATTATCTACCGACAATCCATTTAGGATCAGCAGCAAGTGCGATGGAAAGAAAGGGAATAGAAACTGACAAGGGAAACTATAATAGAGAAATAAGAAAATATAATGAACTTGTAAAAACAATAAAAGAAGAGATAAAAACATTAAAGGGTTGGATAGGAAATTTATTAGATAAATTGTCTACTGCTTATGAAAAATTTAAGGATATAGAAAGAGATAAGGTAATAGACAATCCTAAACTTTTTAATCTAACAAATTATCTATTAACTTATTCAGAAATTCAAAAAGAAAAAAGTAAATATCTAAAAGGATATGCCAAAACCAATAAAGAAAAATATGACTTCAAAAAGCTAACGAGTGCATATACTTATTTAAGAAAAAATGACATAGAAATCATAGGTCAGTTACAAACAAAAATAGAAAGTTTAAAGTCTAATAGCTATAGGCTAAATAAAAAAGCAAAGACAATCCATAAAGAAATGGAAGATGTAGAAAAGAAAATTCTATACTATGAAATCTACAAAGCCAAAAAAGGAGTTTATGAAGAATATCAAAAGAAAAACATATTCACAAAAGACACATTCTATAATAAACATAAGAAAGATATAGACCAATATAAGGTAGTAAGTGGGAAATTAAAAAAACTCCTATCAGACAACGAAAAACTAAGTCCTAAAAAGTGGAATGAAGAAAAAAATCTTTTAATGGCAAATCTTGAAGAAATAAATAAAGAAAAAGACAAGATAAAAGATGAATACCAGGAAATTAATCATATAAAATATTCAGTAGATTTTGTAAATAAAGAACTTGGCATAGACTTATCCATAGAAATAGATAAGCTAATAAAACAAGGTGAAAAACCAAGTGTAATAGCACAGATTAAAAAATTCCAAGACCAAGTTAATAAAGATAATGAATACAGAGAAATGATGAAAAACAAGAAAATGGATCAAGAAAGATAAGACCTGGTAAAAATATCTTATCCAAGCTATAATATAATCAAGAAAATAAAGGCAGCAAAAGCGAAAATGGAAGCAGAAAAAGAAGCGGCAAAAGAAGAAGCAACAGTATGATAAAATATTAAAAAAATGTAGTAAGAGGTGAGAAAATGATAAAGAAAATATTTAAAGGAATATTAATTTTTTTAGTATCCCTTATTATTCTTATAGGGATTGGAGATTTTTTATGGATTAATCTTCCGAAGTTAAATGCCAGAAAAAATATTTCTGATATAGAAGACTATGGCAAAGCTGTAAGCCAAATAAACTTAGATGACAATATACAAGTCGTTGGACTTGGGGAAGCGGCTCACGGGAATTCTGATTTTCAAGATTTAAAATTAGAAGTTTTAAAGGCTTTAGTTGAAAAAAATAATTTAAAGAGCTTTGCTATTGAAGCTGATTTTGGCGAAGGAATGATAATCAACAATTACATTCACGGAAACAAGAGAGATGAAAATATTTCAAGAATTTTTTCTTTTAATATTTATCACACAAAGAACATGAATGATCTTATAAATTATATGTTTGACTACAATCAAAAAGCCAAGGATGAGGACAAACTTTCTTTTTACGGCTTTGACATGCAAAATCCAGAAAAATCTATTGATTTAATATTAGATTTTTGTAAGGAAAATAATATATTACAAGAAAAAGACTTGAAAAAGGAGCTTTCTTTTATAAAAGATGAAAAACTTAAGATTTCACAGATAAAAGATAAGGAAGCTTTGTTGTTAGAGATAAAAGCTTATGCAGACGCCCTATCCTCTTCAGATGCAAAAATAGCTTCAAGAGCTCTTACAAATATATTAAATAGCATAAAATATTACGAATTTGATTTTAATGACTATGTAAAAGTAAATAATGTTAGAGATGAGCTTATGGCTGAGAATGTTAAATGGATAAGTGATTTTGAAAAATCAAAGGGAAATAAGATGCTTTTAATTTCTGGACACAACGGTCACATTGCAAAAAGTGAAAAATTTTATGAGCCAATGGGGTCTCACTTAAAGAAAATTTTTGGAGAAAAATATTTTATTATTGGAACAGACTTTTATAAGGGAATTGTTAATATCAATGTGGCTGGTCCAGATAACAAGAGGTCAAACCATGTCTTTGTATCTGCTGATCCTTTAGCTTACAGTGCGAGAAAATTTAAAGGAAAATATTATTTAGATTTTACAAAAGTTAAAGATGGAGAAACTTTTGACCTTATAAATAAAGAAATCAACATGATAAGTCTGGGTGAAGGATATTCTCCTCTTATGAAATTCATACCAACGACTTATAGGGTAAAGGAAGTTCCAAAAGATTTATATGACGCAATGATCTTTGTTTATTATGCAAAGCCAATTGCTGTTAATGATTAATATTATTTATGAAAGAGATGGAAGATGTTAGAAGTTCAAAATATAAAAAAGATATGACCAGAGAAATTTAAGGGAGTAACGAAAAGTTACACCCTTAAATAACCATAATAACAAGACTTCCGAAAAGCAGAAGTCCAGAATTTGAGAAAATCGGAAATCAAGAATTTCGATTATCGAAAATCAAGAAAGATAAGACCTGGTAAAAATATCTTATCCAAGCTATAATATGACCAAGAAAATAAAGGCAGATCTAGTAGGTAATAGAGATGAATAAAAGGCAAGAGCTAATAGATGAACTCATAAAAGCAGATCAAGATGGAACATACAAAACATATAAAAGCACAGAAGAAATAAAAGCGATGAGCAATGAAGAAATACAGATATTATATTCCAACATGAAAAACTATCTATCAGACAAAAGAACACACACAAACTACTAAAGGTGGAAAGGTATTGTAAGCTATTTAAAAGTATAAAAGGTACAAAGACCTAAGAAATATATAAAAACATCAAAATAAAGCATTCCACCACCACAAACAATCAAATAAAAACAATCAAAGGGAAGTATAGAAAAATTAAAACCTATACTTCCCTTTTTTAAATTCAAACAAAGGAGATAAAACATGATAAATTAAAATATTGATAGAGGCTATATTATATTAGTAAATGATAAAAAACAACAAAGACAAACAAAAATACCGATTATTAAAGAAAGTATTGCCTGAGTTTTATTTGTTTTGAAAAGTTTTATTGAATTTAGAATTTCTTTAATTCCCATGAATAATAAAATAAAATTCAAAAAGTATTCTGACATTATGTATACCCCCTATTGGTTAAAATACTAATTAATTCAATTTAATTATACTAGAATTGCTGCATTTTTACATGTAATAATCCATTTAACAAACAACAAAATCAGAATATAATATTATTGATAAAACGTTTTTAGAAGTAAAAAAATTGTACTCGTTCTTATAAAGCGGTGTTTAATAACACAAATAATAAACATAATTAAATTACTAAATTATATTATAATCTAGTACCAAATAAAAACAATCAAAGGGGCTGTTGCATAAGTCCCAACATAGAAAAAAGACGAGGAAACTAAACATCCTCGTCTTTTTCTGATACAATGTATTTATGAAA
>NZ_JRMW01000004.1:0-8470 GCF_000758765.1 Anaerococcus lactolyticus S7-1-13 | reverse complement strand
ACTGTTTCTACTTGCCAACCATAGGTTTTGTAGTCTTCATAGGATGTTTCGCTTAAATCTTCTAGGTCAAATTCTTTTTGGATTAGACTTATGCCGTCGGAGTATTTTTCTGTTAGGGCTTGGTAGGCTTCATGAGGATCTTTAAAAACTGCCATTCCGTTTTTGTCTGCCCCTATGTCAAATCTCTGATCTATTTTCAAATACTTTTCTACATCTACATTCCCCTGAATATTGCCTGTTCCTGCCTTGTATTCCTGGGTGGCAGGATTTTTGACTTTGCCTTGAGATGAGCAGGCTGTTAGTATCAATATTAGGGCTATGATTTTAATTATTTTTTTCATAGGATTCTCCTTTCAGCTTTAAATTTAAAAACATTTTTTCTTTCATTATATATATAATTTTTTCAAACTTCCATCGTTAAGATCCCATCCTATCTTTAGAATTTTCCGAGAATTTTAATCACCTTGGAAAATTCCATCTAATAACTTAAAATCTAATTTATCTCAAAACAATTATAATTAAGTTACATAAACATAAGTCATTATGAATTTATAACATAATTTTCTAAAAAATCTGCTATTCCATCGTTATCATTAGTTAAGCATATAAAATCTGCCATTTTTTTAAGATTTAAACTTCCATTTTTCATTGATACGCCACACCCAGCTTTTACAATCATTTCAATATCATTATCACCATCACCGAAACTTATTGTATCTTCCATACCTATTCCATAATACCTTCCTATCTCACCCATACTAACCCCCTTATTAATACCATAGGGTATACAATCTATAAATTGTGGCATAGAACGTACTGGATTTATTATCTTGTTATACTTTTCTTTGATTTTTTCATAATTTCCTATGATTTTCTCAGGGTTAGCTGATAATATGATTTTATTTAATCCATCCCCTACCCAGTCTTTTAAGTCTTTAACTAAAAGGACTTCTATTTTATTTTTTTGATGAATTAAATCAACATCATATGTATCAATTTTTTCAATCATTATTTTATTATCTTTATATAACATATAATCTATTCCTATTGACTTGCTAAAATCCATCAAATCTTTTAGAACATCTGAGTTTATTTTATGTTCATAAATAACTTTATTACTACATAAGTCAAAAACATGAGCACCATTCGAAGATGAAAGAATTCCACTTGTACTACCTTTAAAAAGTTCTCTTGCAACATGAATAGAACTATAATAATCTCTGCCTGTTATGATTGCCATTTTATGACCTTTATTCATAACTTCATATATAACTTTTTTTGTTTCTTTACTTATTTCATTATTAGAATTTAGAAGTGTGCCATCTAAATCCACACAAATTAACTTTTTTGTTATAATATACTCCTCATACTGAAATGAAAATATTTTTATATTAATTTTATATTTAAAAGCTGACCTTTATAAGGTAGATTCTAAACCTAGACTTTAAAGATCAGCTTTTACAATGTATAAAATTATTTACCACTCGGCTATTGTTCCATCATAATGTTTCCATGAAGGATTTGTCCAATTAAGTTTTTCTTTAGATACTTCTTCTATCAAGTCTTCATTTAGTTTTATTCCTAAACCCGGTTCCGTTGGAATATCAACATAACCATTTTTGTAATGAAATATTTCTTGATTATCAACAAAATCTAACAAATCGAATCCCTTATTATAATGAATTCCAAGTGATTGTTCCTGAATAAATACATTTGGGGTACATGTATCAATCTGTAGAGTTGCCGCAAGAGCTATAGGCCCATAAGGTGCATGTGGTGCAACCGCCATATCTAATGCCTCAGCTGTTGATGCTATCTTCTTTAATTCATTTATTCCACCAACGAGGGCAACATCCGGTTGTATGATATCAATAACACCCTCATTAAAAATATTTTTGAATCCCCATCTTGTGTATAACCTTTCTCCAGTTGCAAGTGGTGTTGATGTTATACTTGCTATTGTTTTAAAAGAATCTTCATTCTCTGGTAATACCACCTCTTCTAAAAACATAGGTCTGAATTGTTCAAGCTCGCTCGCTAATACTTTTGCCATAGCTTTATGAACTCTACCATGGAAGTCTATTCCTATATTTAAATCCATTCCAAATTTTTCTCTAAGAGCTGACACCCTTTTTATAACAGCATCAATTTTCTTGAATGAATCAATATAGTGCAATTCTTCTGTAGCATTCATTTTAATAGAGTCAAATCCTCTATCAACTCTATCCTGTGCTTGATTTACAACATCATCCGGTCTATCTCCACCAATCCATGAATATACTTTTATCCTGTCACGAGCTTTTCCACCTAACAATTCCCATACAGGTACATTTAAAGCTTTCCCCTTTATATCCCATAGAGCCATTTCAAATCCTGAAACAATGGTTCCTTGAATTGGACCACCTCTAAAAAATGACCTATGCATTTCTTGAAAAAGTCTTTCAATCTCAAATGGATTTCTTCCAATTAAAGTTCTTTTACCAATCTCATAAGCTCCAGCAATAACTGTTTCGGTCTTTGTTCCAGAAATCATTTCTCCCCAACCATTTATACCTTCATCAGTTATAACCTTAACAAATATCCATCTTGGTTTTACTTCATAAATTTTAAAATCAACTATTTTCACTTAATTTATCCCCTCATTTTGTGCTTTTATTCTCTTGAAATTTCTATATTTTCTTTCAGCAAAATAAAATATAATAGCTACAACTATAAGGGCTACTGGCACTCCAATTACTGGATTTTGTAGAAATGCTTCATATACTAAGAAACTTACTGTTAGTGAAACAGAAGCAAATGATGTAATAAGACCACCACCGAAATCTAGTCCTGTTGAGACTGCGAAGTCAGTTAATTGAGGAGAGGTGATTGTTCCTGCATATAGTATAGCTATAGTACATGCTAGACCAATAATTAATGACTTAAATAGATTTCCTCTAGTCATTGCTACTACAAGAGCAACCCTAAATGTAATGACTGCTAAATCAGCAAAAGGCATTACTCTATTTCCTGGTAAGAAAGCTGAAAGTATAACGGTTATTGGTATAAGAATAAGCGCTGTTGTTATTACAGTACTATCACCGACAACTACTGCGGCATCAAGTCCGATTAAGAATTTTCTATTCTTAAATTTCTTTTTTGTAAATTCAGTAGCAGCATTTGAAATAGGCATCAAGCCTTCTACAAACAAGGCTGTCATTTTTGGTATCAATACCATTACTGCCGCCATATGAATACCTAGATTAATAATATCAGATACATTATATTTTGCTAGTATACCAACGAATACTCCAAGAATAAATCCTAACATAGTTGGTTGCCCAAATACACCTAAATACTTATCAGCATTTTCAACATTAAAATCTATATTCTTAACACCAGGAATCCTATCTAAAATCCAATTGAGAGGGTATGCAATAACAGCTGATGATAAAAATGACATTGTTGGCAAAGAAACATTAGGTATTTGAAAATATTTTTCAACAAGTGGACTTGTCCAATCTGCCAATTTAAATGTAATTATTCCCATTAAAATAGCTGATATTATAGCTAACAATAAATTTCCAGTAACAAAGTATAACAAACAGCCGACTATAGCCATATGATGATAATTCCAGATATCAACATCTAGAGTATCAGTTAGATTGAAAACTAGCATGACAATATTTGTCAAGAATATGGTTGCTATTATTATCGGTATAATTGGGGATGCCCACGTTACAGAAGCTATCGCTCCCCAGCCTACATCAACAATATCCAAGTTTAGTCCAAAATTTTCAACCATTGCTTTAGAAGCTGGACCTACATTAGCCGCCAACATATCAACAACAAGTTTAATACCAACGAATCCTATAGCAACCGTAATGCCGGATTTAAATGCATTACTTAATTTCATACCAAACACTAAACCAATAATTGTTATAATCACTGGCAACATTACATATGGACCAGCTCCTAACAAAGTATTAAAGATATTATATAAAACGTTCATTTATTAGTTCCTTTCTTTTACAAACTCTACTATTTCTTTAAGTTTCTCTTCTTCTCCAATTCCTGTTAGCAAAGGCATTCCTCCAATGATAGGTTTATTAATTTCTTGAGTATACCTTCCAGTAGTAACTATTAAATCATAATCTGCAGCTTTTGATGGTATCTCCATTAGCTTACATTGAGTTACATTAACATTTAAATTTTCTTTCTTAAGAGCCTCCTTGATTTTTAAAGCAACCATTGTTGAAGTTGCCACACCATTTCCACACGCCACTAAAATATTTGTCATAAAATCCTCCTATAAATTTTTGTTTAATAATTCTAAAATTTTTTCTTCACTTACTGACAGATAAAGTTCTTTTAAAAGTTCTTGATTTTGAACTAGGTTAAATACCTTTGTTAAGTATGCTATATGATTATCGGGTTCATCTATAGCTAACATTATAATTATAGAAACTTCTACATCTTCTGTTGGTTCATCCATTTTTTTAAACTTAATTGGATTTTTAAGAATTCCAACTGCTATAGATTTTTTATTCACAAATTGATAATCACAATGAGGTATTGCTACATTTATTTCGCCAGTGTACAAGCCTGTAGGATAAATTTCTTCTCTCGAAAGAACCTCTTTTACATAATCTTGTTTGACGAGACCTTTTTTGTATAGCTCACTAGCTAATGTATTGATCGCATCTTTATAATCCTTTACATCCAGATTTTTAAAAATAAGATCTTTGTCCAAATAACACTCCATTTATACCTCCACATTTTCTATAAATTTATTTAAAGATAATTTTAATCTTTCCATATTCATATCTTTTATATCTTGCTTTTCGAAAATACCGCTGCCGATTCCTAGATAATTACATTTATTTGCCAAAAATTCTTTAGCATTATCGCCATTTACCCCACCTACAGCCATGAGTTCTAAATTTCCTAAAGGTGCCTGAATATCTTTAAAAAACTTTGCCCCAACCGCAGTTGCTGGGAAAATTTTTACTATATCCGCTCCATACTGAAACATCTTATAGATTTCACTTGGTGTCATAGCTGCAGGAACACAAACTACGTCGTTCTTGTTACAAAGTTCAATTGCTTCTTTAGACAAATTAATAGGCGATAATATAAAGTCTACTCCACTTTCAATACTACTCATAACTTCTTCTATTGTGCATACAGTTCCTGCACCTACGTTTAATTCTGGAAAATCTTGTTTTATCTTCTTTATGCTTTCATATACATCTGGCGAATTCAAAGTAACTTCTATGCTATTAATTGAAGAACTTATCAAAGTCTGAGCTACACATTTTATTTGCTCATAACTATAACCTCTTAGAATAACAGTAACTTTAGATAATTTTTTTTTGCTCAATTTTACCTCCTTGTTATTTTTCTTGAATAAATTTCTTTATTAAGTGTTCTACTTCTATTGAATCTTTAGCCCTATCTAGGTGCTCCATAAATTCTTTGTTATTTATCAAATTGTTAAAATCAAATAAAGCTTTAATATAATTTTTCTTTTCATTTGCAGCGAGAGCGCATACATATTTTATAGGATCTAATTTCCCAGCATCATAAGTTACTGGATTCTTTAATCTTATTAGCGAAAATCCGGTTTCCTTTACATCTTCCGAAATTTCTGCATGGGGAAGAGCAATTCCTTTTTTTATTACTATATATGGTCCATAATCTTCAACATTTTTTATCATATTATCAATATAATTTTTACTAATTTTATTGCTTTTTAAAAGAATATCCCCAGAAAGCCTTATCGATTCTCTCCAATCCTTTGCATCTACATCAAGAATCACATTATCTCTCGTTAGGTAATAGTCTATTCCTTTTGCATCTAACTCTTCAACATAATTATTATCGAGGCTATTAAATATAACCTTGGAATTCTTAATACTCTTTATTTTTCTTAACTTCTTATGCCCTATTTGAAATATTAATGATGTTATTAATGTTGCATCTTTTTCTGTAATCATAGGTGATACTTTTATATAATCTGATGTCTCTGCTGAAAGACTTACCGTAGATAATATCAAATCAGATTTATTAATAAATGAATCATTAAGTTGTCTACTTGTTATTGTTTGAATATTTTTAAATCCAAATAAATCTTTTAGCTTCAACAACATCAATTGACTTGTTCCTATTCCCGAATTACATACTATAACTATCTTTAATTCCTTAATAATTTGATTTAACAATTTTTCTATAGAAATATATAAATAAATAATTATATAATAAATCTCGCTATCATTTAATGATTTTTTAAAATAATCATCTGAATTCTCAAGAGATTCTCTCACAACATCATATAATCTTTTATTATTAACAACTAGATTCAATATTTCCTCATCGTAGTCGATAGGATTTCCGATGTGATTATTGTTTTTCATCCTTTCAATATGAAAAGATAAACTTTCATAAAGCTTATAATCCATGAACAAAGGTATATTTATTTTCTCTGAAACATAATCAATAATATACCTAGTCAAAAATTGTGACTCAATTGTATTTACAACTTGGTATCCTATATACTTATATTCTAAACTTTCAATCAAGTCATTAATCATCAAAATTTCCGAATCATTTATTTTGATTTTGTATCTTTCTTCCAATATATTAGCAATATCTTTACTTATATTCGATATTCTAGATTCTAAAAAATCGACCTTTAAAACTCTGTTATTTCTTATCCTGTGTGTTATATAAATTAAATAATTATACAATGTTCTAAAGGAATCTTCTGAAAATATAATATTATACTTATGTTCAATCTTTCCAATAATTTCATAAATATAATTTTTTGTTTCCAAATATCTAGAGAAAATTGGTTCTTTGAAATTAGTGTTTTCTATAATATTTATTAAATAAAAATAGTGCCCTATAATATTGTAGAAAAGATTTCTAATATTAATTTCTTTTCCTTCAATTAACAATCCTTTTCCTGGAGAGGTATCTAAATTTAAATTATAATTTTTAATTTTTGATTTAATTACGTCAATATCATTGAATACAGAAGATTGAGAAACTAATAATAAATCAGATATATAAGTAGTAGTTACATAATCATTAGATACTAAAAGTATATATATTTCTAATATAATTCTTTCGTTGTTATCTAAAATATAACTGTTGAGATTAATAGTTTTTAAAGTGTCACTAAAAATCCCAATATTGTCATACATTAAAGATCCATTTTTTATAACCACTTCATTATCTGTAAATTTTTTTAAGTAATTGTTTATTTGAATAAGATCATTTCTTATAGTTCTATCCGATACTTTAAATTCTTCTAAAATAGAAATCATTTTTATTTTATTTTTTAAAGTAACTGACCTTAATATCTCTAATCTTCTTCTATTAATACTCATATCCCCTCCTTTCTAATATCAGTATATTATATCAGCTAATTTAAGACAATAGGAAAAGCTTCCAACTTGTGGAAACTCTTTACTATATAATGTTAATTTTTTATCAATCCGCTATGAAATTATCAATCCATCGTGGTTTTTCAACAATTTAAACAACTACAGTTTGATAGTATATTAATATATCTTAAAAATGTCGTATTATTAATAATGAATAAAATTCACCAATCAAAACTATCAGCTTAGCTGGTAGTTTGCACAGCGCCTATAAAGCGCGAATACCGGCACGCCCCTATTGGGGCTGTCGAGTATTCTATCACATGCACCACTTTCCCAACTACTGCTTAAGCAGTTTTTTTATTTGTTTTTATTTACTGACTCTCCCGTAAACGGGTCACGGTATTCCTTTATACTTATTTGGTCAGCATAATAATCTTCTTTTAATTGATTTTGTATATATTCTTTTATTTTCTTTTCATTTCTGCCTACTGTATCCACATAGTATCCTCTACACCAAAAGTGTCTATTTCCGTATTTATATTTTAAGTTAGCATGTCTATCGAATATTATCAGAGAACTTTTCCCTTTTAAATATCCCATTATTTGTGATATTGAATATTTTGGTGGTATTTCTACCAACATATGGACATGATCTGGACATAGCTCTGCTTCTACTATGTTTATTCCTTTTCTTGAACATAATTCACGAAGTATGCTCCCTATATCTTCCCTAGTTGTCTATATATTACTTGTCTTCTATATTTTGGCGCAAAAACTATATGATATTTGCATCTCCAGCTTGTATGTGATAAAGTATTTTTATCCAAGATTACCTCCTTGTTTAATTGTGCATGTGATTATCACAATTATACTTTAAGGAGGTTTTCTTGGTTCTTGAAGCTAAAGCTAATTTCCTCCACCTGAATAGCAGGTGGTTTTTTGTTTCGCTCTCTTTCGTTCGCTCAACTCACTTAAGTGGACAAAAAAACTGGTCTCCGACTCATATCGGAGACCAGTTTCATTTGCTTTTATAAACCTTTAGAACCTTACCTTTTCTATGGTAGACGCCTTAGCTTCTACTCAAAACTATTTTCATAAAT
>NZ_JRMW01000003.1:0-5021 GCF_000758765.1 Anaerococcus lactolyticus S7-1-13 | reverse complement strand
TGTATTCCTGGGTGGCAGGATTTTTGACTTTGCCTTGAGATGAGCAGGCTGTTAGTATCAATATTAGGGCTATGATTTTAATTATTTTTTTCATAATATCCTCCTCATTTTTGTTAATTAAATAATAACATGACTTAAAAAAAATACAATTACAAATTTTGTAAGTATTTGAAATAAGAAAATTTTCATTATTACTACTTTAAGTGTTAATATAGCAGTCGGCGACAAAAATTTTTAGACAATATGCAAAAAGGCGAGGATTTCCTCGCCTTTAGTTTTTTATTTATTTTTTGCCTTTGTTTTGAGAAGCTGTTTTTTCTTTTTCTTCTCTTCTCTTCTTCATTGAGTCGAAGATTCCGTCTACCATTGCATCCATGTCTGGTTCTTTTGCTTTCTTTAGTGAAGATACCATATCTAGACCTTCTGGTAGGACGTCCATTAGTCTCATTTCTTCGTCTAAGAATTTTTCCATTTTTTCTGCTGCTTGTGGAGCCCATGTTCCGTTACCGATGATTGATACTGCTCTGTTTTGTAGGTTTAGAGCTTTCATATCTTCTAGGTAGTTGAGCATTACTGGATAGATGCCTAGGTTGTAGGTTACTGATGCTAGGACGATGTTTGAGTATTTGAAGCTTTCTGCGATTAGGGTTGATACGTGTGTGCTTGATACGTCTCTTAATGAGATGTTGGTCATGCCTCTTTCACATAGCTTGCTTGCTAAAGCTTGGGCTGCAAATTCTGTGTTGCCGTACATTGATGCATATACGATTAGGACACCTTCTTCTTCTGGTTCATAGGTTGCCCAATGTACATATTTGTCGATGATGTAGCCGAAGTTGTCTCTCCATACAAGGCCGTGTAGTGGGCAGATGTATTTAAGGTCTAGACCACCTGCTTTTGCTAGGGCTTTTTGTACGAATGTGCCATATTTGCCTACGATGTTTGTGTAATATCTACGTCCTTCGTCTAGGTAGTCTCTGTCCCAGTTTACTTCGTCTGCGAATAGTCTACCGTTGTTTGCGATAAATGATCCGAAGGCGTCTGCTGAGAATAGGACCTTGTCGTATGAGTCATAGCTCATTAATACTTCTGGCCAGTGTACCATTGGTGCTTCTACGAAGGTGAATTCGTGTTTACCAAAGCTTACTGTGTCGCCTTCTTTTACTTCAATATATCTGTCATCTACGTGATATCCAAATTGTCTCATGAACATAATTCCTTTTTCAGAAGAAATTATTTTTAGGTTTGGATATCTTTGTAGCATTAATTCTATTGATGAACAGTGGTCTGGTTCCATGTGGTGAACGATTAAGTAGTCTAGGTCTCTGCCGTTTAGGACTCTTGCTACGTTTACCATGTATTCTCTTGTGATTGCCCAGTCTACTGCATCGATTAATACTGTTTTTTCATCCATTAATAGGTAGGAGTTGTATGATACACCTTCAGGTATTGGAAATATATTTTCAAATAAGGCTAATCTTCTGTCGTCTCCACCTACATAATATAAATCATCTGTTACTTTTCTAACTGTATACATTATTTCCTCCTACTTACTTTCTATCTGCTGGGAATTCCATTTTAATGAATTCTTCTTTGGCTTCGCCAGAAACAGGTGATACCCAGCTGTCAGGAAGTTTGTCAAATGGAGTGCCTGGCTCGATTCCTTGAGTTGGATCTCCTACTTTAGGGTCATATTCATAACCTGAACCTAAGTCTACATAAATGTCTTCTTTTGGAGCCATCTTTCTTGGTTTGCTTCTCTTGATTTTTGGTTGTGGTGGTGCTGGTTTCTTTTCTTGGCCATTATCAAGTTCTTTGATTAATAGTGGAAGAATTTCCATAGCATCGCCTACTATACCGTAGTCACAGTTGTTGAAGATGTGAGCGTTTTTGCTGTTGTTGATTGCAACGATTGTTGATGCATCTTTCATTCCCTTTAAGTGTTGGCCAGCTCCTGATACACCTACGCCGATGTAGAGGTTGCCTTTAAAGCTTTGACCAGACATACCGATATATCTATCTAGTGGAACGTATTTTAAGGTTTCTGCTACTGGTCTAGATGATGAAATAGCTGCACCTGCTTGGTGAGCAAGTTCTTCTATTAGTTTCATATTTTTCTTTTCACCTATACCACGACCTGCTACAACTACTCTTGGTGCTTCAGCAATTGGTGTCATTGGGTCGATACCAATAGTAAAGTCATAACCGTCTTTCTTTAGGGCTGCTACTAGGTTTTTAACTGCTTCTTTTGGATCTCCTTCGAAGATTTCACCCTTACGAACGCCTGCTATTGGAGCAGCACTGCCTTTTGAGCCAGCTCTTTGCATCTTTGGAGCACGTCCTACAGTGTGAGCACCAACTACTACTCTCATGATTTCGTTAGTACCTTCATAGATTTGTGTAATCTTAGCGTCTCTGAAGAATCTTTCTACATCAACACCCTTGATGAAACCTGAACCACCGTAAAGTTGAACTGCTTCAGTTGTAATCTTCATTGCTAAATCTGATGCAACTTGTTTAGCCATAGCTGCTTCTGCAGAATATCTTTCATGATTTTCTTTAAGCTCTGCAGCAGAATAAATCATAAGTCTTGCACCACGTAAGTATGTTGCCATATCAGCAAGTTTAAATGTGTTTCTTTGTAAGTGAGCTATTGGCATGCCAAATTGTTCACGTTCTTTTGCATAAGCAAGGGCGGATTCATATGCACCTTGTCCAATACCTAGGGCTTGGGAAGCTATACCGATTCTACCACCGTCTAGGGTAGCCATAGCTATAGCAAAACCTTGGCCTTCTTTACCAAGTAGGTTTTCTTTTGGAACTTTTACATTATCAAAATGCAATTCAGCTGTAGAAGATGATCTGATACCTAATTTGTCATAGTGATCAGAGAAGGTGAATCCTTCAAATTCTTTTTCTACGATGAATGCTGAAATACCATGAGTACCTATACCAGGTGTTGTAACTGCAAATACTACATAAGTATCAGCCTTTGGAGCATTTGTGATAAAGATTTTTTTACCATTTAATATATAGTGATCGCCATTAAGAACTGCTGTTGTTTCTGTACCACCAGCATCTGAACCAGCGTTTTCTTCTGTTAGACCAAAAGCACCTATTTTTTCACCCTTAGCAAGTGGAACAAGATATTTTTGTTTTTGTTCTTCAGTACCGAAGGCAAAGATTGGCCAGCTACCTAAAGATGTGTGAGCTGAGCAAATAACACCAACACCACCATCTACTCTAGATAATTCTTCTACTGTAATTGCATAAGAAATTACATCAAGACCAGCTCCACCATATTCCTTTGGATATGGGATACCCATAAGTCCAAGTTCACCCATTTCCTTAACTATATCATCAGGAAATTCGTTTTTTTGGTCAAGTTCAAAGGCTATTGGTTTTACCTTCTCTTCTGCGAAAGCTCTGACTTTTTTTCTGAGCTCTTCGTGTTGTTCTGTTGTCTTAAAAAGCATATAATCCTCCTTACATTATTATCCTTATACTACTATTGTAGCCTTAAGAAAACGTTTTGTCAAATATATTTTTTATGACAAATATCTTATAAATTTGTTTGCCAAAACTCTCCTTTCTTCAAAAATAGCTAAAAGTTAATTGTCCTAATTAACAATCGTCTAGCAAGGTTAAAAAGCTTAACCAAACACATTTAAAACCTAGCTTTTAAAACACTTTTCTCACTATTATTTATATCCATTTTTGAATTTTTAAAACTTGTAAACCTATAATTGATTATAACTTTTTGAAAATTTCTGGTAAAATAAGAAAACTTGGAACAAAATAAAAATCTTTCTACAAATGAAGGCTTAAAATTTTTTTAAGTTTTATCTCTCAGCTTTGGGGTATAATATCACTAGAGGTGTAATATGAAAAATAAATTATTAAAACCAGTTATTTTATCACTCTTGGCCCTAAGCCTTGTAGGCTGTGATGGAAAACAAATGGGCTTAACAGACAAAAATGCAGAAAATCAAATAGCAGAAGCTGATGAAGATATGAATAAAGAAAACAAACCAGCAGAAGATAATATAGACAAATCTAAATTAGAAAATACCGAAGATAAAAAAGAAAATAGCGATAAGGATAAAAAGGAAAGCGAAGATAAAAACCTTCACACAAAAGACGGAAAATATGTCACAACCCTCATAGCCAAGCTAAAAGGCGAGGCAGATGACTATATCACATCTACAGCCTATGCCTACAAAATCGAAGATGATAAGCTAGTAATTTCAGGCTCCTTTGACTACCACGAAGATCCTGACAACTATGAAAAGGTCGAAGAAATTAAAAACGAAGAAGACCATAAGTTTGTGATTAATGACAAAACCGAATTCCAAGCTGTAGGTGGCATGGCCCCTGCCCAAAAATTCACCAAAGAAGACTTCCTCAAGTACTTAGAGGAATGCAAGGATACTGGCCTTGCTTTGATAATCTATGTAGAAGATGGGATCGCAAAAACTGTAGAAATCTCATCATAGAACTAAGAAAAATCTTAAAATCTAAAACTCTTATCCCAGAAGCATTAATTTGCTTTTGGGATTTTTTTGTAATTTTTAAATATTCTCACCATATTATCTTGATAAAGTAATAAAAGTATGGTAGAATATAAGTATCAATAAGTTATCTAAGTAAATAGATAATTAGAAGACGTGAGTGTGATTTTTCATAGAAAGGAATCCCTATGTTTGACTATAAAGAAAACGATTTTAGTTCGTTCAAGATGCTTTTCACCCAGCTAGGCTGTGCCGTTGGAGCTTATACTAGCCTCGTTTTAAAAGATAAAATAATTTTAGTATTCCTTGCTTGTCTCGGTGCTGGTTTTCTACTTGGCACCTACTTGGATAAGAAAAAAGTTTGCTAAAATTAAGGATAATGAGCAAGACCTTCCTCCCTTTCAAGCAAATGATGCTTATAAAATTCTTTTAACTTATCTTGCCCATTCTAAGGTGATGTTGCAGAATAGTTAAAACTATTCTGCTCATCACTTTTTTCTTGGATATTTG
>NZ_JRMW01000002.1:0-22511 GCF_000758765.1 Anaerococcus lactolyticus S7-1-13 | reverse complement strand
TAAAAAAGGTGATGTTGCAGAATAGTTAAAACTATTCTGCTCATCACTTTTTTCTTGGATATTTGTATCAAGCTATTTAATTATATAGAAATTTTAAAGGTAAAGATAAATTTTTCCACAATTTTCCTAAAAATAGGCTCAAGTAATAGAGCTCCTCATTTTAACATTTTTTTCTTAGGCAGCTTTGTATTTTATGATTTCTAAGTTCCTATTTTTAATTTTTGAAGCTAATTTATTTAAGTTTAGTGCCATTGATAGAAGGCATATTTCACTTATTATATTTGCTTTTCCTCTGTGATGAAATCTATTGTAGTTTAAGCCTGACTTTATTTTAGAAAAAGCTCCTTCAGCTTGGATTGATCTATTTAATCTTTCTTCTATTCCTTGGTCAGATTTTATATTTTCTAAGGATTCTTTTCTGTATTTTTGGAATGTTTCTGCTATGTAGATTCCTTTGGTTTTTTGGCCACCTTTGTTCCGGTCAAAGCATCTGTAGACTTTACTTATACTTACATAACCACTTTTCTTTTTATCGTACTTGTCTTTACATCTAACAAAGATTTTTCCTTCTGGTGATATGTATTTGTCTTGAATGTCATCATAGACTAAGCTTTCCCTAAATTCTTGCTCTTTTTTATATTTTCTTGTTTTGGATTGTTCGTAGTTTGATGGTTTTATGTAGGATTTTAGATTGTTTTCTTCTAAGTATACATAGTTTTCTTCACTTTCATACCCTGCGTCTGCTACTATCCTATCTAAACTATTTGGATATTTTTCTATTAGTTTTTTTAAGAATGGTTTTAGGGTATACATATCATTTGGGTGATGAGATACATTTTCTCCTATGATGAAGCCTGAGGCACTTGCTAGTTGAATATTGTAGGCTGGTTTTAACTGACCATTTCTCATGTGGTCTTCTTTCATTCTCATGAATGTTGCATCATGGTCTGTTTTTGAGTAGGAGTTTCTGTAATCTCCCATTATTTCTAAATGCTCTTGATAAGTTTCTAGCTTGGTTTTCCAATCTTTTAGCTGTTCATAGTTTCGTTGAAGTTGATGTTTTCTTTTGCCCTGCCCATATACGAAGTTTATTTTCTTTTCTGTACATTCTTTACTTACTTGATTAAAGGCTATTTTTACTACTTCTAGTACTTGAGATGGACTTAAGTCTTTATTTAAATCAAAGTGTTTTATTATTTTTACTCTTAATTTTTCTTGCCATTTTTCTATGCTTCCTCGCCATACAAAGCTGTATCTATTGGCATAGGCTTCTATTTTTGTTCCATCTATGTAGATGCTTGATAGGTCTATTTGTTTTTCTTCTATTAGTATTTGGACCATTTGATTTAATAGATTAGGAGCTAGTTTTACTATTTTCTGTCTAAATCTATTTATTGTGGAGTGATCTGGTGGAGTTTGTCCATCTAGGAGATATTTTATTCTTAGATCATATTTGCATGATTTTTCTATTTCCCTTGATGAGAATATTCCTTCTGAATAGCAGAATACTATTATTTGAAGCATGGTTACTGGATTTACAGTAGGTTTTCTTCCAAATGATGAGTAGACTTTATTTAGTTCTGTTAGTTCTATCCTTTCAATTATATTTTTTACAAGCCTTAGTTTTATATCATCTTGGACGTATATTTCTGTGTTAAAGTTTAATTTTAATTGAATTGTATCATTAACTAGTGTAAAATTGGTTAGTGATGATGTATTACTATTTTGTTTCATAAATACATTGTATCAGAAAAAGACGAGGATGTTTAGTTTCCTCGTCTTTTTTCTATGTTGGGACTTATGCAACAGCCCCTTTTTGTGGAGATTTCCTGTCAAAATGTTTTTTGAGGTTCTATTTATAGTTATTTTTTGGAATTTTATAAAATTCTTGACAAGTGTTATAAACTGTTATATACTGTTATAGAGGAGAGGGGAAGAAATTGAAGATTATTATTAAAAATGGGTCGGCAGTCCCTATTTATGAACAAATTAAAAACGCCATTAGAGATGAGGTTTTGAAGGGAAATCTCAAAGCAGGGGAGAAACTGCCTTCTGTGAGAAATCTTGCCCGAGAGCTTTCTATTTCGATTTTGACTGTCAAAAAAGCCTACGATGAGCTTGAGAGTGAGGGGTTTATAGAATCTCGCCAGGGCCTTGGGACCTTTGTCGGAAAAGAAGACCCAAATCTAAGGCTTGAAGAAAAGCAGAAAAAACTCGAAGAGGCTTTGCTTGAGGCTCTTAAGATTTCAAAAGATATAGGAATGGAGAAGAACTCTTTATTTGAACTTTTAGAATATTTGTATGAAGGAGATTTTAATGACTGATAAAATTCTAGTAAAAAATCTTGTCAAAGATTATGACAAATTTAAACTCGGACCAAATAATTTTGCTATCAAAAAAGGTTTTGTAACTGGCTTTATCGGCAAAAACGGTATGGGAAAGACAACCACCATCAAAGCCCTTTTGTCTCTTATAAACTACGATGGGGAAATTTTCATAGATGATAGAAAAATAGAAGATTTAGCTTATCTCCAAGATGTGGGCCTTGTCATGGATGATTCCTTTTTGGGCAAGGACTGGACATTGGACCTAGTTAGCAAGGCCATGGCTGTAGGCTATGATAGGTGGGATTCTATGACCTATTATCAATATCTTGATAAATTTGAACTTGAAAGAGAGAAAAAAGTTTGTGAATTATCAAGGGGAATGAAGATTAAATTAATGCTTGCAGTTGCTCTTTCCCATGACGCAAAAATCCTAATCCTAGATGAGCCAACAAGCGGCCTTGACCCTGCCATGAGGGATGAACTTGTGGATATGATTTTAGACTTTATGGAAGATCCTGCTCATACAGTTTTGTTTTCTACTCACATAACTCAAGACCTCGATAGGATTGCTGATTACATAGTTTTCATAGACCAGGGTAAAATCGTCTTTGATGGCAGTAAGGATGAGTTTTATGACAAATTTTTACTCATAAAGGGTGGACTTGATGATTTTGACAAGATAAAAAGCTATAAAATTTATGGGCAAAAGAAGACTAAGGTCAATTTTGAAGCCCTGGTTTTAAGGGAAGACTATAAGGAAGATGCTGACCTAGTGGCAGAAGTGCCAACAATCGACCAAATAATGATTTATTATGGGAGGATCTAATGGATATTAGAAAACAAATTAAACTAGATATAATTTCAATGAAACCCTATTATACTTTAAAAAATTTAATCATAATATTAGGTATATTTCTTTATAATTCTTTTATTAATAAATCTCCTATAGGATTGGTTCCAATGATACTGTTTTTTGCTGTAATGTATTCATCTAATCCATTTTTGTTAGGGGAAAATTCTGGCATTGATGCCATATATAAAATTTTTTCCATAAATAGTACAAAGGTAGTTATAGGTAGGTATATATTAGCTTGCTTGATATTTATGGTGGCTAGTCTGGTTGGTTTCTCAATCTATGCTATAGTTTATCAAATAAAAAATATGCCAATGGGGATTGATATGTTGATGTTTATTGGTAGTAACTTTGTTTTGTATGCAATAGTTATTTCTGTTCAATATCCGATTTATTTTAAATACGGCTATGCTAAAGCAAGAATCTTTTGTTTTTTACCAATATTTATAATTGCTGTAATAGGAATGGCTCTAGGGTATTTTATAAAAGATTTTGGGCCAATTATTAACTTTGTATTAGAAAAGCAAAGGATGCTTATAATTGGACTTTGTATCCTAATTGTCCTTTTTCTTACTATTTCTATCACACTTTCCATTAAATTTTATAAAAAAAGAGATTTTTAAATTAAAAATCGTAGGCTATAGACAAAGTCATTTCTGATGTCATTCAGACGAACGAAGTGAGGAAGAATCCCGTAATTTATGGGATTCCTCGTCCCCTCGGCTCCGCTCGGGGTAAACTATATGGTGGATTCTCTGGCGGAATGACGTATGTTTATATACTTTGTCGACATTCTGAGATTTTTAAATCAAAAAATCGTCCAGGCTTTCAATGTGCCTTGGACGATTATTTTTATTCTATTATTTCAATATCGACAAGTGGGAGGATTTCTAAAATTTCTTCCCTGGTTGGTAGGTCTAGGACCTTGGCTGTGGCGCTTGCTGCGGCTACTGCTACCATGTAGGATTCGATTGGGTCGTTATCCCTCACTAGGGTGCCGACAAAGCCTGCTATCATCGCATCTCTACAAGCAACGGTATTTACTATTTCCTTATCATCATTAACTGGATTTGCTGCATAAATACCATCTCTGGTAAAGAACATAGATCCGTCTTTGCCGTAGGAGATTATAACGTACTTAGCGCCTTTTTTAATTAGGTCTTTGCCGTAAGGAAGGTATTCCATCTTATCTTTTATTTTCACCTTGTAGATGGCTTCAATATCTTCACCATTTGGTTTAACTAGTAGGGGTCCTCTTTCTACCATGTTCATTAGGTACTGGCTTGGTACGTCAGCTATGAAATATGCGCCATTGGCCTTGGCGATTTCGACCATCCTGTCGTAGATGTCTGAGTCTTCACCATTTTCCATAGGTGGGACAGATCCGCCGAAAATGATTGTGTCGCCTTCCCTAACCCTTGATAGGTAGTAGAGGAGTTCTTCAACTTCTTCTGAGGAAATGGTTGGACCTTGGAAATTTATTACAGTTTCTTTTTTATCTTCGAAAATTTTTATATTAATCCTGTTAGATTGTTTTATA
Organism: Anaerococcus lactolyticus S7-1-13; assembly: GCF_000758765.1. Lineage (NCBI taxonomy): Bacteria > Bacillati > Bacillota > Tissierellia > Tissierellales > Peptoniphilaceae > Anaerococcus > Anaerococcus lactolyticus. The sequence continues at coordinate 17,791 of NZ_JRMW01000002.1, read as the reverse complement.
TCAACAAAGTCAGCGAGGATTTCCTCTTTTTCTAGCCAATCTTTTATGAAAAGTCCTTGGTAAGAACCGAGAAAACCTGTGGCTGTTGTTGGGATTTTAAGTTGGGATAATATTCTTGAAACATTTATTGCCTTACCACCAGGTAGGGTTCTTTCGGTTTTGATATTGCTATTAAAACCAGGGTTCAATTTATCAACTTCTACATATAAATCTATAGAAGGGTTTAGGGTTACAGTATAAATCATAGATTCCTCTTTCATATATTAAAGTTTTTTATCGATTCAATTATTTCTTCCATGTGCATGCCGTGACTACCTTTGACAAAGATGAGGCTTGCACCGATGACTAGGGACTTTAATTTTTCTATTAATTCATCCTTGTGGTTAAAGTAAAAGGCTCTGTCGGCTGGGAAATTTTCGAGGCTTGCCTCATACATTTGTTTGGCAAGGGGACCATAGAAAAGGGCATAGTCGATTTTTTTGCTATCAAGCTTTTTGCCAACTTCTCTGTGGAGGTCTACTTCGTTTTCGCCTAGCTCAAGCATATCAGCAAGACATACTATCTTTCTTTTGTAGCCTTCGAGCATATAGGTTGTTTCAAGGCCTGCAAGGAGGGATTGAGGATTTGACTTATAAGAGTCATCCAAAATATCAAAACCATCACATTCCAAGAGCTCTGTCCTGTTTTGACTAGACTTAACCTCCATAAAACCAGCATCAATCATTTCTTTATTAAGACCTAACATTTTGCTTATCATCACAACAGCCGCCGCATTGTAGATGTTGTGTTCACCCATAAGTGGGACTTCGAAGTGGTCGTTTTCGTGGGAAAAACGAATTACAGATGTTGGCGACTTTTCAAAAAATATCTTAAAATCAGCCTCATCACTCCTACCAAAGGAGAGAACCTTTTGTTTGATATCGTAAGTTGGAATCTCTTCTTTCATGGTTGGGTCATCGATGTTGTAGATAAAAATCCCGTCGTCTTTCATGCCTTCAAGGATTTCAAGTTTGGCTTTTAGGATGCCAGACCTGGTTTTGAGGTTGTGAAGGTGGGCATCACCGATATTGGTAATCATAGCTATATGAGGTTTTACCATCCTTGATGTTAGGGAAATATCTCCAAAATTATCTGTACCAAGCTCTATAATTGCAACTTCTGTGTCAGGGTTCAGGCTTAGGACAGTTTTTGGAACTCCGATTTCATTATTTAGGTTGCCACAAGTTTTCTGAGTCTTATATTTTTCTGATAGGATCTTATATAATAGGTCCTTTGTAGTAGTCTTTCCATTAGAGCCGGTAATGCCGATTACCTTGCAGCTAAGTTCTTTTCTGTAGGCAGTAGCAAGGTCTTGGAGGGCTTTTTTTGTATCAGCCACCCTTACATAAGGGATGGAAACAGTTTTGTTAATCTTTGTAGGATCATCGATTATAAAGGCTTCAGCACCCTTATCTTCACATTCTTTGATAAAAATCCTACCGTCAAAGACTTCGCCAACTAGGGGAATATAAAGTTCGCCTGGGTCTATAGTTCTTGAATCAGTTGAAACTCCTTTGATTTTTATAGCGGAAAATTTCTCGTCTGAAATTTCACCATTAACCATATGAGCGATTTCACTTAGAGTTTTCTCAATCATTTTTAGATCTCCTAAAGCCATCATCTATTAACTTATCAAGGATAGACGAAAAATCTACATTATAGAGGTTCATAGCCATCCTTGCAAAAAATGATGAAGGGGTAAAGCCTGGGAAGGTGTTAATTTCATTTATATAAAATTGCTTATCATTTCCATAGAAAATATCAACTCTGGCAAATCCTTCGCAACCAGCAGCCTTGTAGCAGGCTCTGGCAAAGTCCTTGGCTTTTTGTTTGTCATTTTCGTCCATCTTGTAAGGAAGTTCTTCCCTAGTTGATTTTGAAAAATACTTGGCATCCCAGTCTAAAAATACGTGGTCAGTAATATAAGCTGCAGGGTCAGAGACATCTATCTTATCTGAATCTCCAAGGACAGCAAGTTCTATTTCTTGGCCAATAATTAATTCTTCAACCAAAAGTTTTCTGTCATATTTGAGAGCTTCAAGCCCTGCTTTTTTGAAATCTTCCTTGTTTTCAACTCGAGAAACACCCACTGAAGAACCGTTAGCAGATGGTTTAACAATAAGGGGAAGACCGACATAGGCAATACAAGAATCCATAAAGTCATCATCAAAATCTTCCTTATAGCAATACTTGTACTTGGCTTGCCTTAATTTAGATTTTTCAAAAATGCCATTTGAAGTCACCTTATCCATGCAAATTGCAGATGAAAGTAGTCCGTTACCTATGTATTTAAGTCCTACTGCATCCAAAAAGCCTTGGATTGTGCCATCTTCGCCGTAGGTCCCATGGACTACAGGGAGAATTATGGTATTTTCTAAGTCTTCCTTTGACACTTCCAAAAGGAAGTCGGCAATGGATGCTTGGGCAGACTTGTCAATTTTTTTTACGAGGGAAAATTCATCAGTTGGATCAAAGTCTTTGAAAGTTGGCGAAAATTTTCCTTCCTTATCTATATATACGATCTTTTTTTCGTACTTATCCTTATTTAGGTTTTTAACTATGTTAAGAGCGCTTCTAAGAGCTATGTCATGCTCACTTGATGGCCCTCCGCACAAAATGTATACAGTTTTCATAGTTTCTCTCTTTCTATATATATCTAAATAAATTTTACTACATATAAAAAATATGGGCAAATATATCTGTATATAAAGGAAAATTCATTTGACTTTGCTAGGAGATATTCTTTTTGGGAGTTAATAATAATTATCAAAAGTTACAAAAAGTTAGTGAATTATTACAATAAAAAGTTAGGTTTTAAAATTAACAAACTAGGAATAACTCATCTTTGACAAATATATTTCATAGAAATTCAGCGTGACGAGAGGTGAGCGCAAGACAGAAAAGCCTTAAAATCAAAGTTTTAGCATGGGCTGTAAACATTTTGTAATTATTTACTTAATCTACATAATTTACACACAATTAAAAGTTATACTATAACTCGTAATAAGTAATTGTTATCAATTTGTAACTATTGTAACAAATTGTAGCGAAAAATATGAAAATAATTAATTCACATAGATAAAAGGAGTAAAAATGAAATTTATAACAAAGTACGCCCTAGCAGCAGCCCTAGTAATACCGTCGGTATTTGCCTTCGGTTCACACAAGGCAGAAGCAGCAAGCGCTGTTATCAATAAGGACCTAGCAAACGGAGTAAACGTGAGAAGCGAAGCTAAGCTTGGAGATAATATTATCGGTCTTATCGACGATGAAGACTCTCAATATGAGATTAAGGATAAGAAAGATGGTTGGTTACTAATTGATTTTGAGGGCAAGGATGCCTACGTATCAGCTGATCTCTTCCACCTACTTGAAGAAACAGAAGTTGTTTCTGCTACAAACTTTAGAAAAGAAGCTAGCCTTGATTCAGAAATCATAGAAGTTTTGGATAAGGGAACAGCTGCAAAGGCATTGGAAATAGCTGATAATGGTTTTGTAAAGGTAGAAATTGACGGAAAAGTTGGATATGTTTACAACAACCTATTAAAAACTTTCAGAGAAAAAAACGAGAAGGTTAAGGCTCAAAAAGTACAAGAACAAAAGGCTCAAGCTAAAAAGGCCCAAGCCGCTAAAAAACAAGCGCCAGCAAAGAATACAAACCAATCTTACAAAGGCTCAACAAATTGGGCTAAGGAATGGATAGCTCAAAGAGAATCAGGTGGTTCATACACTGCCTACAACCCAAGAGGTGGCTATTATGGTAGATACCAATTAAACCCATCCCTAGTTCGTTACGGCGCAAGTCCAGCTGAACAAGAAGCAGCAGCAGATAACTATGTAGCTCAAAGATATGGCTCATGGGAAAATGCTCAAGCATTCTGGCAAAGAAACGGTTGGTACTAGAATACTAAAGCTCAGTTTAACTGGGCTTTTTTTGGTGGGGAAATTAAGTTTTTATTTATATGAAAATGGTGAAAGTATTCAAGAGGCTAAAAATCTTTCCTTTATTCTAATAATATAATAAAACCGGGGTACAATGAATATGGAGGATTTTATGAAAGCAATACTTACTATTATTGGAAAAGATAGACCGGGAATAATTTACCAAGTGACAGAGATTTTATATAACTATAATATAAATATATTGGATATGAGCCAAACTATTATGGAAGATAAGTTTGTGGCTATGATTAATATTGATTTAACAAAGGCTAATGCTGATTTTGGCAAAATTACAGCAAGTTTTGATGATCTTTCTAAGCAAACTAAACTTGAAATTAGAATTCAAAACGAAGAAGTTTTTGATGTGATGCATAGGATTTAAGATGGATAAGGCAAATATTTTAGAAACAATAAAAATGCTTGATGAAGAAAATCTTGATATCAGGACTCTAACCATGGGTGTTAGTCTACTTGACTGTATCGACCCTGACTACATAAAGGCTTGCGATAAAATTTACGATAAGCTTATTAGGGAGAGTAAGGATTTTCTAAAAGTGTCTAAGGAAATTTCTCAAATTTACGGAGTGCCAATTGTAAATAACAGGATAGCTGTGACCCCGATTTCCTTAATCGCTGCGGCAACAGACCTTGATGACTACACACCATTTGCGAAAACTCTAGATAAGGCTGCAAAGGATATTGGTATTGACTTTATTGGTGGATTTTCTGCCCTAGTTGAAAAGGGAATGACACCTGCTGATGAAATTTTGATAAAATCAATTCCAAGAGCTTTGGCTGAAACAGATTTAGTTTGTGCTTCAATTAATATTGGCTCTACTAAGGCTGGAATCAATATGGATGCAGCCGACCTTTGTGGAAAGACTATAAAAGAATTGGCAGCTAATACTGAAAATGCTTTCGGCTGTGCAAAATTGGTTGTTTTTGCCAATGCTGTTGAGGATAATCCATTTATGGCAGGCGCCTTCCACGGAGTTGGTGAGGCTGACACAGTGATAAGCGTTGGTATTTCAGGCCCAGGAGTAGTTAAAGCAGCCATTTCTGGTAAAGAAAATTTAAAAATAAATGAAATTTATGAAATAATCAAGAAAACAGCCTTTAAAATCACAAGGATGGGTGAATTAATTTGCCAAGAAGTTTGCAAAAAACTTGATAAAAATTTTGGTATAGTTGACCTTTCCCTTGCTCCAACACCTGCTATTGGCGATTCTGTTGGTAGGATTTTACAAGAAATCGGCATTGATAAGGTAGGGGGCCATGGCACAATTGCTGCCCTTGCCATGTTAAATGACGCAGTTAAAAAAGGTGGAATCATGGCTAGCTCCAGGGTCGGAGGTCTTTCAGGTGCTTTTATCCCTGTTAGTGAGGATGAGGCTATGATTGAAGCAGCCGGCAAGGGTTGGATTAGTTTTGATAAGCTAGAAGCAATGACTTGTGTTTGTTCAGTTGGCCTTGATATGATTGCTATTCCAGGCAAGACCACTGCGGCTAGCATTTCAGCGATGATTGCAGATGAGGCTGCCCTTGGAGTAATAAATAATAAGACGACAGCAGTGAGACTTATCCCTGTTCCAGGCAAGGACGTGGGGGATCAAGTAGAATTTGGTGGTCTACTTGGCTACGCTCCAATTATAGATGTGGGCGAGTCAGATTCAAGTATTATGATAAGTAGGGGAGGATACATTCCTGCTCCTGTTCATTCTTTTAAAAATTAAGGAGGAAGTATGACAGACAAAAATCCAATAGTGACCTTCATGATGGAAAATGGAGATGTAATCAAGGCTGAGCTTTATCCAGACCTTGCTCCAAATACCGTAAATAACTTTATTTCCCTAATTAAAAAGGGCTTTTATGATGGGCTAATCTTTCACAGAGTAATTAAAAATTTCATGATCCAAGGTGGCGACCCAGAAGGCACAGGCATGGGTGGACCAGGCTATGCTATTAAGGGTGAATTTAACCAAAATGGTTTTAAGAATGACTTAAAACACGAAAGAGGAGTCTTGTCCATGGCGAGAAGTTTTATGCCAGATTCAGCCGGCAGCCAGTTTTTTATCATGCACAAGGATAGCCCACACTTAGATGGAGAGTATGCAGGTTTTGGCAAGGTTATCGAAGGAATTGACGTGGTAGATAAGATAGCGGAAACAAAAACTGATAGACAAGATAGACCAAAAGAAGATGTGAGAATCAAAAAAGCAAGTGTAGAAACTTTTGGCAAAGAATATCCAGAAGTAGTGAAAATGTAAGAATTTAAGTATAGAAAAGGCCCCAATTGGGGCCTTTTCTTATATACCATCTTCTTCAAAGTCATCAACTTCTTCTTTTTTTGTTTCAAAGACGATTAGTGATTCTTTGGCAGTTTGAATTATATCTTCAACACCTGCATCTATATCATCACTATCTGAGTTGATTGCTGTATAGAGGCTTGCAAAATTTAAACCTCCAATTACTCTGACATTTTCCCTATCTCCTAGGGTCATCACTGACCTATTAAATGGTGTGCCACCTGCAAGGTCTGCTAGGATGAAGATGTTTTTATAGTTTTTTGTTAGTTCTTCGTAGTCAACTAGAAGTTTTTGATCAAAAGCTTCTAGACTATCGTTGTCTTTAAATTCTTCTACTCTGACATTGTCAAACTCGCCAGCTATCATCTTAATGGCAGAATATACGCCACTAGCAAGGCTTGCATGACTTACAGCTATTACCGCATTTGCCATTAGAATAATCCTATATAAGATCCTACTACACCCATTGCTAATAGAAGCATGATACAGTAAATTGGTGTCCATTTCTTCTTAGCAAGTAACCAGTAAAGTAGGAGAGTTATAGCAAGAGGTACTAGGTCTGGAATGATTCCGTCTAATACTTTTTGGATATCGATTTGAACAGGTTGTTCTTCGTAAGTTGTAAAGGAAATTTGGCTCTTACCATTGCCAAGATCTTTTACTGCTGCGCCATCAGCCATCTTATCCTTGTTGCCATCAACATAGAGGTAGCTAGCATAGTCAGGAAGCTCTGCATTATCAACTATGGTTTGGATAGGAACTGGAGCTTGGGTAGTACCGTTGTCCACCTTTAGAGCAATTTCTGTTGAACCATATACAGATACTAGGGCACCAACGACAATAACGCCGAGGATTGATGCAGCTCTTGTAAATTCACGAGCATTGGCAGTCAACATATCTATAGCAGATTCACCCATCTTATAAGACCAATTCATTAGCCAGTAACGGATTGCAAATTGGAAGATGTTAAATACTACTAAGAATAAGATTGGACCTGCAAAGTTACCTTGGAGGGCCATGTTTGAAGATATACCTGCTACAATTGGTACAAGTGTGAACCAGAAGAGGGCATCACCGATACCACCAAGAGGTCCCATTGCGGCAACTCTTACCGCTCTGATTGTTGGTATATCAACCTTGTTTTGTTCTAGTGAAAGGATAATACCCATTACAAAGTTGATTAAGAATGGGTGAGTGTTGAAGAATTCAAGGTTGTGTTCCATTGACTTAGCCAAGTCTTCCTTGTCTGTGTGGATTTTTTCAAGACCTGGAAGGATTGAATAAAGCCAACCTGCAGCCTGCATTCTTTCGTAGTTGAATGATGCTTGAAGGAATAAAGACCTCCAAACCATTTTATTTAAAGTTTTCTGATCTAAGTGAGGACTTGGATTTAGATCTTTATATTGCATATCATTATATTCCATCTTCTTCTCCTGTCTCTACTACAACTGTACTTTTCATCTTGGTATTGATTTGGTAATCCCAGAATGCAATCGCAAAACCGATAGCAGCGATTAATAATAGGGCTGCACCTGAAAGTGATGCATTTGCCATAACGATAACAGCAAGAGCGAAACCTACAAAGAAGAAACCCCATAGGTCACGAGAAATCATTAATCTTAATAGAACTGCAAAACCAACATATTTCATCATACCACCTGCAACGCTAAGTCCGTGCATGAATGTTTCTGGAATTTTGCTTGTAAGTTCTGTACCGAATGTTGAACCAGCAATGAAGAAAAATACTACGATTAAACCAAAGATTGTACCTAGGGCAATCATTGATAGGTAATTAATCTTTTCAATTCCCTTTGGATTAGCTTCCTTGGCATATTGGTCAGCCTTAGACATTACTGGAGCCATTAGGGTAAAGATTAGGGTAACACCGTATTGGCCGAGTAGGGCAAAAGGTATAGCTGCTGCTACTGCTGCGTTTGGTTCAAGACCAGAAGTTATAGCAAAAATAACTGCAACAATTCCACCTACTACAGCATTTGGTGGTTGAGCTCCACCTACTGGCATGTTACCAATGGTCATTAGTTGGTAGCTTGCGCCAACTATCAGACCGGTATGAGCATCACCTAGAATCCAACCTACTATAGGACCGGTTACGATCGGTTGGTAAAGAGATTCTAGGAATGAAAATTGATCTATAGCTGCTACGAAAGTAACTATAAATATTAGAATTACTTGTAAAATATTAATATTCATTTTTTCCTCCTAGGATTTATGAGAATAATTTGTTTATATCTTCGGCGCTTTCTGTTGGAACCTTTCTAATTTCTAGATTAACACCTAAGTCTCTAAGCTTTTTAAAAGCCTCCACGTCCTTATCATCAACTGCAACAACGCCTGCAACTTGTCTTTTACCATCAGCCATGTGCATATTTCCAATATTTACATCTTTAATAGGCACACCACCTTCAACTAAGGTAAGAACGTCTTCTGGGCTTTCGCAAATGATAAAGATTTTTTGTCTGTCTGCTGCCTTGTGGATGGTATCAATTGTCTTTTGTAAAGACCAATACCTGGTAGCAACACCTGTAGGAGCTGCCATATCCATAAGGTTTTGCCTCATCTTTTTCTCAGCAACATCATCGTTAGCAACAAGAATAAGGTTAGCACCGATATGCTTAGTCCACTGGGTAGCAACCTGGCCGTGGAGTAACCTGTTGTCAATTCTTGTAAGTAATATGTTTGGCATCTTTCCTCCTTAACTTATAATCTCACTTATTGAGTAACGACTTACTTTCATGTTAACATCCTTGGCTACATTGATAATTGCTGTTTCTTCATTAAGGCTAACAATCTTACCATAAATTCCGCCAGTTAACATGACTTCCTTACCAGGTTTAAGATCCTTGTGAAGTTTTTCAAAATACTTTTTCTTTTTCTTAAGACTTATGTGAGAAAGTATTTGACTTATTACTCCAAAGATAGCAATAAAGACTAATAAGACCAAGGATGTTCTTGCAATTTCAGCTGGCATAAAACCTCCTTTCTTAATTCGACTCAAAACCACTAAAACATTTTCCTCTAATAAAAAAGTATTTAAAATTTCAAATAAGAAAAAGAATAAATTCCTTTTTTATATTCAGGAAGAAAATATTTTGGTAAAAATTTACAGTCTTATCTGGTAATTACCATAATTATAAAACATAAATTTACTTATGTCAATAGATGGATTTACTAATGAAATCCTCAACAAAAATAAAAGATTTTTTTGGGATAAGGTTTTCTTTGATTGCCTATAAATAATATCAAGAAAGAAGTTAAGAAAAGTGACTACAATATGAAAATTGATTCAAAAAACTAAGGATTTCTTATTTATATAAAAATATAGTATAAATTTTATAATTAGAATTTTTAATAATGCTCCAAAGGTAAGATATGTTGTTGAAAAGTAATAGAACAATGCTATATTTTTTTGGAATGAATTAATTAAAATAATGATGAACTTATATAAAATATTTCAATGTGGAGTATTAGAATTGAAAATTATAAGAACAAGTTACAAGACTTGTTATAATCCTTCAATATTCCAAAATCAACACACTTGTATTTGAAAAACGATTAAATAGACCAAATAAAGATATAGAAATAGAAAAGAAAATACTTAAGATAAGAAAAGACAATCCAAACTATGGCTACAGAAGAATAACAGCAATGTTAAAAAGATCAGGACTGATAATAAACAAAAAGAAAGTACAACGATTAGTTCAAAAGTTAAAATTTCAAGTAAAAAGTTATTCAAGAAAATCCAGAAAATACTCATCCTACAAAGGACAGATAGGAAAAATATCAGACAACAAAATAAAAAGAAATTTCAAAGTAGAAAAACCATACATTCAAATGATAACAGTTTTTAAGTATTTGTAAAAAAAGGAACATATCAAATAAAGTAATTTATCTTAACCCATACTTAGATATGTACAAGATTGAAATACTAAGCTATGAAATATCAAAATAGCCACCATACGAATACTTAAAACAAACAATAGAAGATTTTATAAAATATTATAGTTAGGAAAGGATAAAAGAAAAATTAGGTTACTTATCACCAGCAGAATATAGAAAGAAAAATGTAGCATAAAAATTTCCTGACTCTATGAGTAGGAAAGAATAAATAAATACCAGAGCTAGCTTGGTTCTAACTCTGGTATTAGGTCTGACTTTGTGGGGTTGGCTTAGAATGTGAAATTTTTTGGAAAGTTTAGACCAATCCCAAATCGTTACAACCTTATTTTTGATTAGTTGCATAGATTTTCTGATTAAGCTATGTCTTTTATTGATAATAATTATTTAGTTATTATTCTGATATAATAAGACTAATTCTTTTGCTAATTTTAAATAAAGTTCGCTAAACATTAGATGGTCCTGTGCGTGAATTAGCAAAGGTCCAAATTCGATTTTTTCCTCTCTAGCCTCAGAATTAAGCAATTCTGTTTGAAAGTTGTGTGCTTCAATAATTATTTTATTTGCTTCTTCAAGTTTCTCTTTAGACTTATCAAAACAATTATCTTTAGCTAAAGATAATGATTTATCAATACTGTCCATAGCCTTACCTGTTCTTGAAATTATATTAAAACATATTTCTCTGACTTCTAATTTATTCACGTTTTCCTCCTGATAAAAATAGATATAATTTTAAAAAAAATATATATTTCAGTGACTACTATACTCTTGTTCTGATAAAATACAAAAAGTTTGACTTTATAAAAACAAGATGCTATAATAAAAACATGGTAATTACCATTATATCAAGAAATCGTTTCTACAACAAAGAATCAATATGAGTAGAAATAGGAGGTAAGAAATGAAAAAAAATGGAATGTTGTCAAAATTTGCTATGATGCTTGCTGTTGCACTGTTAGCAACTTCATGTTCTAGTAGCACTAAGAATGAAAAAAAAGCCGAAAAGAATGAAGCGGATCAAGTTTTAAGGGTTGCTATTAATCCTTATTTGAACAGTTTGCCAAATGTTATAATCCAGCAAAATAAATTAGATGAAAAATATGGATTTAAAATGGAAACCACAATGTTTTCTTCTGGTGCGACAATGAATGAAGCGTTAGCAGCAGATGAATGGGATGTTGGCGAAATGGGAGCTGCAGCTGTTACTGGGGTTGCAAACTACGATATGTTAGTTATTGGTGAGGTTCTAGAATCGTTAGATGGCTTGGGCATTTTTGCAAAGCCTGATAGTGAAATAGCTAAATCAACTCCGGCTAATTCATCAATTAAGGATATTAAAGGTAATGCTGACACAGTAAAAGGAAAAACAATATCTTTGCCTGTTGGTACAGCACAACATTTTACTACTTTAAAATGGCTAGGTGAATTAGGTTTAACTTCTAATGACGTTAATATTGTGAATATGGATTCAGCTCAAGCATATCAATCTTTGGTTGCGGGCGAGGTTGACTTAACTGCTCTCAATGTTCCTACATTCTTAAAAGCTAAAGAAGATGGAATGGTGGAAGTTGGAAACTTGGCTAATTTAGGAACTAGATATGTTGATATGATATGTGCAAATAGAAAAATTGTAGAAAATAATCCTGAGTTGGTTGAAAAATATCTAAAAGCGTTTTTTGAAGCTAACGAAATTATTGAATCTGATAAAGATAAAGCAGCTGATATAATGTATGAATGGCTTAAGAGTGAAGGTTCTGAAACAAGTAAGGAAGATAATTTAGCAGATCTTAAGAGGGCGAATTATTTTAGTTATGATCAAATGAAAGAAAGAGTTAAAGATGGAAAATTCGGAAACTTTGCTAAGGAACTTGGTAATTTTTATATAGAACAGGGACAGTTAGTAAAAGAAGATTCTGAAAAATTTGATAATAATATAATAGATAAATTTTTCAAGTAAATTATTTGACAGGATAAGTTAGTATGGAGGAATAGTGTGAGTAGTAAAAATAATGCTGTAACAAGTAAGAGGTTACTTTCGTCATTAACGTTAATAATAATATTGGGAGCTTGGTATATATCTACTGATTTACTTGAATTAGTTTCTCCTAAGATGTTACCTAGTCCAAGTACCGTTATAAATACATTTTCATACAAAATTCAAGGCGGAACAGTTCCTGATGGTTCTTCATTAGCAGCACATATAATGTCTAGTTTAAAAATTGCATTAGGAGGTTTTTGTGCTGGATCAATAATTGGCGTACCAATGGGAATAGGTATGGCCTGGAATGAGAAGCTTAACAAGTTTGTAAAGCCACTTTTTGATTTACTAAGACCAATACCAGCTTTGGCTTGGATACCTTTGATGATTTTATGGCTTGGAATAGGTTATTCATCAAAGGTGGGAATTGTATTTTTTGCATCAGTAATAGCTGCAACACTCAATTCTTATGCAGGGATAATGCGAACTAAAGATGTTCACATATGGGTAGCTCAAACTTTTGGTGCTAGTCGTAACCAATTACTATTTAAGGTTGCTATTCCAACTGCTATGCCAATGATTTTCACGGGATTAAGACTAGCACTTGGATCATCTTGGGTTGCCCTTGTTGCTGCAGAATTAGTTGCAGCAACAAGTGGTTTAGGTTATATGATACAAATGGGAAGAATGGTTGGTAGAACTGATATAATATTTGTAGGTATGATTACTATAGGTTTGATAGGTTTATTATTATCAAAAGGTTTAGAAACATTACAAAACAAATATGTTAAGGGAGATATATAGTATGTTAAATAATAGAAAAAATAAACCTATTTATAGCGTTATAGCGATAATAGTATTTTTAGGAATTTGGCAAGTATCTAGCATGCTTGTCGCAAATGATTTGTTTTTACCCTCTGCTATTGATGTAGCAACAAGTTTTATCAAATCGTTTGTTAATCCTATAGGTCGAGAAACCATGCCAATCCATATTATAAGCAGTCTATATAGGGTTCTAGTGGGATTTTCTTTATCTTTGTTTGTAGGTATTTTGCTAGGAGTAGGAATGGGGTTTTCGAAAACTATTGAATCGATTTTTTACCCAATATTTGAATTCATTAGACCAATTCCTCCTTTAGCGTGGATACCTATGTCTATCATATGGTTTGGATTATCAGATATGAGTAAGTTTTTTATAATATTCCTTGGAAGTTTTTCATTTGTTACACTTAATACATATGAGGGAACCAAGAATGTTGATAAGGAACTAATTGGTGCAGCATTAATGCTAGGAGCATCAAAAACTCAAGTTTTCTTTAAAGTAGTTTTACCGGCATCAGTACCAGACATTTTTGCTGGTATACAGATTGGTGTAACATCTGCATGGTCATCTGTTGTTGGCGCTGAAATGGTGAGATCAGATAATGGTGTTGGATGGATTATAGTTAGAGGTATGAATAAAGGTGACACAATTCAAATAATGGTAGGAATGTTAGCTATTGGGCTTGTAGGATTCTTGCTTGTTCAGCTAACATCGTTTATCGAGAGGAGACTTCTTGTATGGAACAACAAAAACTAGGTGAGACAGTACTATCAATAAAAAATTTATCTAAAACCTATGTAAGTAAAGATGGGAAAACAAAGAATCACGTTCTTGATGATATTTCTTTTGATGTATATAAAAATGAATTTTTAGTAATATTTGGACCGGGACAAAATGGTAAAACAACATTATTAAAATGTTTGGCAGGTTTGGAAGAAAAAAGTCAAGGAGATATAAGATTCAAAGATGGTGAAGTTACTGGGCCTAACCCTGCATTAGGTTTTGTATATCAGTCTATAGCCTTATTTCCATGGTTGACAGTTAAAGGTAATGTTGAATTTGGTCCTAAAGTAAGAGGTGTAAAGGCAGAAGAAATTCCAATTACATCACAGAAATATATTGATTTAGTTGGGTTAAGTGGATTTGAAAACAGATATCCTTCTCAACTTTCGGGTGGTATGAAACAAAGAGTTGGTATAGCTAGAGCATATGCTAATAATCCAGAAATATTATTTATGGATGAACCTTTTAGTGCTCTTGATGCACAGACAAGATATCTAATGAGTGATGAGTTACAAAAAATATGGCAAAAAGAAAAAAGAACAGTAGTTTTTGTAACTAATAATATAGAGGAAGCGATATTTTTAGCAGATAGAATAATATTACTTTCAAATTCACCAGCTAAGATAAAAAAGGAATATAAAATAACTTTACCACATCCAAGAGATTATGTAGATGAGGAATTTCTTAAATTGAGAGAGGAAATTACCCAAAATATGGACAAAGTACTATAGGTGATTATATGAGTGATAATGTACTAATAACAGTAGAAAATTTAACAAAAAGTTTTGGAGATTTACTTGTTTTAAATGATGTGTCTTTCAAAGTTTTTGAAGGAGAGTTCTTGTGTATTGTAGGACCTACAGGTTGTGGGAAAACTACATTTTTAAATACTCTAGTTAATCTTTATCCTGCTACTAGGGGTGAGATTCTTTTGAAAGGAAAGCCAGTAGATCTAAGAAAAAATAGTATAGCATATATTTTTCAAGAAAATTCAACTATGCCATGGTTAACGGTTGAGGAAAATGTAAGGTTTGGTTTGGATATTAAAGGTGTAAGTAAGAATGAATCTAGAGTGAGAGTAGATAAATACTTAAAAATGGTTGGGCTAGATGAATATAAGAAATACTATCCTCGCCAATTATCAGCAAGTATGATTCAGAGAGTAAGTATAGCGAGAGCATTTGTAACCGAGCCAGAAATTTTATTGATGGATGAACCATATGGTCAACTTGATATTGAATTGAGAATGGCACTAGAAGATGAATTGTTAAGAATACAAAAAGAAACAGGAACAACAGTTATATTTATAACCCATAATATAGAAGAAGCTGTTTACTTAGGGGATAGAATAATGATATTAACAAATAAGCCAACTAGTGTTAGGGAAATTGTTGATGTTAATATACCACATCCTAGAAATATATCTGACAAACATTTCGTAGAGTATAGAAATAAGGTTACAGACTTAATAAAGTGGTGGTAGCATGACAAATAAATTGGGTAAAAATATAATTTTAATATTGTCAGATGATCAAGGTTATTGGTCTTTAGGATGTTATGGAAATAAAGAGGTAATAAGCCCCAATATAGACTCTTTAGCTAGAAATGGAGTTTTGTTTAAGGATTTTTATTGCGTATCCCCAGTTTGTTCGCCAGCGAGGGCTAGTATTTTAACGGGTAAAATACCATCAGCACATGGAGTTCATGACTGGATTGAAGATGGTACCGATGAAAGAAAAGCTGTTGAATATATGAGCGATTTATCTAGTTACGTTAATATACTTTCTAATAATGGATACAATTGTGGCCTTTCAGGAAAATGGCACTTAGGCAATAGTAAGATTCCTCAGTTTGGATTTAAACATTGGTTTGCGCACCAATCTGGTGGTGGTCCTTATTATGGGGCGCCAATGTATAGAGATGGTAAATTATACCATGAAGAAAAGTATATTACCGATGTAATTACAGATGATGCTATTGATTTTATTGAAGATAATAAAAACAATAGATTTTATCTGCATATCGGTTACACAGCTCCGCATGCACCATGGTTAAATAATCATCCTAAGGAATTTACTGATTTATATAAGGATTGCGAATTTAATAGCGTTCCTGAACTTACTTATGATAATTATAATAAAGATAGTGTATATTTAACTAAAGAAGTTTTAAAGGATGTAAGATCTAATCTCATAGGATACTATTCTGCCATTACAGCGATGGACTTTAACATAGGCAGAATAATTGATAAATTAAAAGAAAATGAACTATTAGATGATACAGTTGTGATATTCAGCAGTGATAATGGTTTTAGTTGTGGACACAATGGATTTTGGGGTAAAGGTAATGCCACATTTCCTTTAAACTTATATGAAGAAAGTGTAAAAGTTCCGTTTATCATATCACATGGTGGAATGATAAAAAACAAGGTAGTTGATCAACCAGCTTCAGCTTATGACATAAGGCAAACTATTTTAGAGTTAGCAAACCTGGATGATGAAAAAATTGATAAATTACCAGGAAAATCAATTATTCCTATTATTAATGGATTTAAGAATAATGAACCTATTGTTGTTTTTGATGAATATGGTCCTAACAGAATGATTAGATATAATGATTACAAGTTAATAAAATGTTATCCATATGGGGAAAACAAATTATTTGATTTAAAAGAAGATCCTTATGAAAATCATAACCTTTATAATGAAAAAAAATATAAAAACATTAAAGACATTATGAATGTAATATTAGAAGATTGGTTTTTAAAAAATTCTGAAAGTTGGAAAAATGGTATTTCATTAAATGTTTATGGTTCTGGACAAATTGGTAAACTAGATAAAAATAAAAATAATGAGGATAATTTTTTGCTTGATGATTATATAAAAGATACTCAGTATTACAAAAGAATGAACGAAAAAGATGATTAAATTCAAATGAAAAAAGTTTTATCTGAATAGAATCTGAATTAGGTAAATTTAATTTAGATTTATGGTATGCATAATGGAAAATAAATTATGGAAAATTTTTAAATCAACCCTATACCTATCAGCCTTCACCTTCGGTGGGGGCTATGTCATACTAACTTTGATGAAAGATACCTTTGTAGATAAATTAAAATGGATAGACAAAGATCAAATGCTAGACATGACAGCCATAGCCCAGTCGGCACCTGGGGCAGTGGCAATAAATGCCTCGATAGTAGTAGGCTATGAAATATCAGGCCTTCCTGGCATGGCAGTAGCTATTCTAGGCACAGCCATCCCACCCCTCATAATAATTTCAGTCATATCAATGTTTTATGAAGCCTTCATAGCAAATTATTATATAGCAAGCTTTCTAAAAGGCATGCAAGCAGCCATAGTCGCCCTAATATTCAAAGTCAGTTTTGATATGGGGCGTGACCTCTTAAAAGAAAAATCCAAAATAGTTCCGGCAATAATGGTCACAGCCTTCATATTAGGATATTTTCTCAAGGTAAGTATAGTCTATATAATTGGCAGTCTCATCCTATTGGGACTAATAAACTCTCTAGCAAAAAGGAGGAGCCATGTTAATTAAATTATTCATAAGCTTTTTTAAAATTGGACTCTTCTCCTTTGGTGGAGGCTACGCAGCCCTCGCCCTAATCCAACAGGAAGTAGTAGTCGAAAATAGCTGGCTAGCTGTAGGAGAATTCAACGACCTAATCACAATCAGTCAAATGACCCCAGGACCAATCGCCCTAAACTCAGCCACCTTCGTAGGCCAAAGAGTGGCAGGTTTCCCTGGAAGCCTAGCCGCAACAATAGGCTGCATCCTACCATCAGCCATTATAGTAGGCGCCCTATCATATTTTTATAAAAAATACAAGGATATAGACATAATGGCAGATGTCCTAAAATTTTTAAGACCAGCCATTGTAGTAATGATCCTAATAGCAGGCCTAGACATCCTAAAAACATCCCTATTTGATATAAACCCAGTAGCATTTGAAAACTTGAATGTAAAAATGCTGGGCCTATTCAT
>NZ_JRMW01000001.1:0-533 GCF_000758765.1 Anaerococcus lactolyticus S7-1-13 | reverse complement strand
CCCCCAGGCCCCCTTTCCGCTACACCCCCGAGCGGCTCCTTATGCGGAGTGCGGATATAGAAGCTTGCTTATCGCAAGCTTTTTTATGTAGAGAGAATTACCTTGTATAAGATTACGTATTTCCCCAGAGATTTCTAATTGTCGAGTTGCTAAAAATCGCAAACTCGGCTTCGCCTCAGACAAGCGATTTTCTTTACGCAACCCTTGATTAGAAATCTTTGCCCGATAAAAGGGAGAATTAGTCTCGTGGTTCTAGAATGTACCAGGGTCGAGTATTTTAAAATGCCAAGACTCCGTAAAGAAAATTGCACTGACAGCTCTTTAAGAATAAAAACATTATAAATACTGTGAACTAATTTATAAATAAAAACACAAGTCAGACGAGATTGCAATTTTTAGGAGGCTTGGGATTTTAAAAAAGTTAGGATAATAATATACTAAAACAAGGGCTCCTCCATATCAACAAGTTTGCCGATAGGCAAACTCCTTGTCCCCCAAGAGGGGTCGCCCGGAGGGGGTAACGGAAGGGGTTT